>CAYNMA010000021.1:0-26073 GCA_964398075.1 uncultured Bacteroides sp.
GTTCTAGAAGTACTAGATGCGTAAGTCTTCATTAATCATCGGTCGGCGATGACTACGGGGAAGCGTTCTTTGATGGACTTCCCTGTGGTGGGATTGGTGAACTCACATACAATGACATATATACCCACTTCGGCTATGCGGTTGTTGGTCAGAGTTCCGTTCCACACCAAAGCGCCTTCCGTGGAGACGGTGGCGTTCTTGTGTGGATAGGCAATGAGTGAGCCTCTTGGCGTGAAGATACGCACATTGGCTACATATCCTTCTGTGGGTAGTTGGTAGTAGACAAGACATACGTCTTTCCATCCATCTCCGTTAGGCGTGAAAGAGTCCTCTTCGAGCCAAGCGTGGTGGCGGGTAGTGTTTCCTTCATCGTTATTGATATCCCGATATTGTGAGTTTTCTTTTCCTGGAGTGGCATAGTCTTGGTCTTTGCTGGCCGAATGCCATGAGGAAGCGTCGTTGCTTTCGAGGTATGGGTTGATGCGTTCGAGGGAGACGCCTTTTGTGGAGTCTAACAAGAGATGGTGCCAACGAGGTGAGTAAGAGACGGAATCGAGAATGGTGGTATCGCTGTCTTCGATTCGAAGGAGATAGAGTGTGGCGCCTGTATTGGACAGTCTGCGAGACCAACTGCAGGAGTAGATATTATCAGCGTTTTCTATGTTGTGGAAAGCAATAAGGTCGGAAGCGTTTTTGCAGAGTACGGCATAGTCGTTGGGATAGATGGCTGACGATGCAGGGAACTTATTGGGTGTTCGGAACTCGCCATCTTCATTGCGTGTGGTGAGAACGATGTCGGAGAGGTCTGCCAAGGCGGTGTCTCGGTTGTAGATCTCGACATATTCTTGTCCATTATCGGCAGGGTCGAACATTATCTCGTTGATGATGAGGTCGCCTTGTGAAGTAGGTACTTCTATGATATCGGCACTGTCACCTGATACTATTATATCGTCGACATAATAGTCTTGTCCGGTCTGCATGGTGTTGCGGACAAGGATACTGAAGTAGTTGCAGCGGATGTTGTTGCGACAGAGAATGTAGGTGCCTTCAAGGACATAATCGTCGTCGGTATTGAGGACTCGGCTATACAGTGAGAAAAGTCCCTTTTCATCGGTAGAAATACGGATAAGGACTTTATTGTCGGTATGGGCTAGGATCTGTTTTCGTTGTTCGTTTTCGATGAGTAGTTGCCGGTTGTCACCTGACTGCATGTAGAGGGTAATATTCTTGTTTGAACCACCGACTTGCACGTAGATGCCATTGCCTTGGGTTGGGTCTTGGGTATCGGAGATGAGGTAGAAACGGAAGTAATTGTTTTGTGTGGGTTCGCTTGCGATGCGGCACCAGAACGACCATTCGGCATTGGTCTGTGCTTTGCTGGCGGTGGAAAGATAACTGGTGGCTGACTCGGCGGCTTTGGTCTGCAGTTGCAAGTAGGGATTGATGGCGAAGTTGGAGTATGTGCCTTCCCAAAGAGGGTTGGCGGTGTAGTTACCGTCAGAAAAATCCTCGATGAATTGGGCATAAATGGGAGTGTAGACAGCAAAAAGAAGTGGTATGAGTAGACGTTTCATTGTTGAGGGATGTCGTTATGCGGGACAAAGGTAGAGGAAATTTTGCGGATACGCAAGTTTGTTTATTAGTTTATGGGTTTTGTGTTTAGGGATGTTCTAAAAGTTCCGCGTTTCGTTATTTTGTTATTAATTGGGATGTCTCTCCACTTTTTGAGTGCTTTGTGGTTTTTATTTGTATCTGCTTGACTTTCACTCAGCCACAATGCTCGCATTGCTCCTTCGTTCAAGCCAACCATCTCCTAAATAAAAATTCACAAATCAACTCAAAAGCAATTTTTAGAACATCCCTTTACACATTGAGTGCGATTGAGATGTAAAGTTTTCTTGAATTGTATTTGTGGGAGTGGTTAGGATTTACTACCTTTACACGCCAAAAAAATTACTATCCTTATCAATGTAAAATTTACTATCTTCATACCCCATAGAAGGTATATTAGTTGACAAGTTATCTAATCGTTATATGCAGGCTATTTGGAAGATACAAGAGTTGTCACAGTCGGACAAGAAAGTGGTGAATGAGTTGGCGGAGTCTTTGAATATCAGCGAGGTTTCTGCATCTATATTGGTGCGGCGAGGATTGAAGACGTCTGAGGCAGCGCGTGAGTTTATCTCGCCTAAGTTGGGCAATCTGTCGGACCCGTTCTTGATGAAAGATATGGATAAGGCGGTGGAGCGGTTGCGTCGTGCGATAGAGAGCAAGGAGAAGATACTGATATATGGCGATTATGATGTAGATGGTACTACTGCGGTGGCGTTGGTGTATCGATTCTTGCATAAACGGTATACGAATATTGATTTCTATATACCTGACAGATATACAGAGGGTTATGGAGTGTCGTTTCAAGGTGTGGATTATGCCGCAGAGAAGGGTTGTACACTGATTATTGCGTTGGACTGCGGTATACGAAACAATAAGCAAGTGGATTATGCAACAGAGAAAGGGATTGATTTCATCGTATGTGACCACCACTTGCCTGGTGCTGAGATACCGAAGGCCGTGGCAGTGCTTGACCCGCAACAAGTTGATTGTCCATTCCCTTGTAAAGGATTATCGGGTTGCGGTGTGGGTTTCTGTTTCATGCAGGCTTATTCGCAGAAGATGGGTATTGGAACGGAGAACTTGATGCCTTTGTTGGAGTTGACGGCCATGAGTATTGCATCGGATGTGGTGCCGATAGTGGAAGAGAATCGTATCTTGGCCTATCACGGATTGCGGATGATAAACAGCAACCCATCGGTGGGCGTGGCGAGTCTATTGCAGAAAGCCGACTTGAAAGTGGGGAAGGTGATGATTTCGGATTTGGTATATCGTGTAGGTCCTCGATTGAATGCATGTGGTCGTGTGAAATCGGGAAGGGATGCGGTAGAACTGCTTATTGCGGAAGATGCGGAGCAAGCTAATAGGATAAGCGATTCGATTAACGAGTATAATAGTGACCGTCAGGAATTGGATAGACAGATATCGGCTGAGGCGTTGAAGATGCTTGAAGCTGACCCTGATAATGCCAAGCGGTCGACCAATGTGGTATGTGGAAAAGGTTGGCACAAAGGGATTGTGGGAATTGTGGCTTCTCGGTTGATTGAGAGCTATTTCCGTCCGACGATAGTGTTGACGGAGTTTGACGGCGTCATATCGGGTTCGGCTCGTTCGGTGGCGGGGTTTGATATTCATACAGCGATAAGTTCGTGTCAGGATTTGTTGGAGAACTTTGGAGGTCATCAGTTTGCTGCAGGATTGTCGATGAAAGCAGAGAACTATCCTGCTTTTCGAGAGCGTTTTGATACTTATGTGCGTGAACATATCTTGCCTGAGCAGAAATACCCAACTATATTGGTTGAGCGTGAATTGGCGATAAGGGATATCACACCACAGTTCTATAACTTGTTGCAACACTTGGAGCCTTTTGGACCAGGTAATCCGAATCCGGTGTTTGTTACGCAGGGGGTTCGTAATAACAAAGGTACTCGTGCCGTTGGGAAGTCGGCAGAACATTTGAAGTTGGATGTGACGGATAATGGGATAGATGCTATATCGGGTATTGCTTTTTCGAAAGGGAAGTATGCCAATCCGCTGTTGGCAGGAGAACGAATGGATTTGTGTTACACGGTGGATAAAAATGTTTTTCGTGATATGGTGTCGCTGCAATTGAATGTGCAAGATATACACTATTCGTCGGATAAGGACAAGATAATTTATTCATAACAAACTCATAATTAACAAACTCATATTTTATGTTTTCAGAAAGAGACCAACAGTCCCCAAAACAACGTAGGGGCAGTATTGAAGTGATATGCGGAAGCATGTTCTCGGGTAAGACAGAGGAGTTGATACGCAGGATGAAGCGCGCGCAGTTTGCCAAGCAGCGCGTGGAGATTTTCAAGCCTGCGATAGATGTCCGTTATTCGGATGTGGATGTTGTGTCGCACGACAGAAACACTATTCAGTCGACGCCTGTGGATTTGTCGGGAAATATCTTACTGCTTTCGTCGGAGGTAGATGTAGTGGGGATTGACGAGGCTCAGTTTTTTGATGAGGGGATAGTGGATGTATGTAAACAGTTGGCTGATTCGGGTATTCGCGTGATAATTGCGGGTTTGGATATGGATTTCTTGGGTCACCCGTTTGGTTCGATGCCTGCACTGATGGCGATAGCGGAGGATGTGTATAAGGTGCATGCGATATGTGTGCGATGTGGTAATCTCGCCTATATCTCTCACCGATTGGTGGATAGCAATAAACAGATTTTGTTGGGCGAGACAACGGAGTATGAGCCTATATGCCGCAGTTGCTATGAGCGATTGAAGGAAGAGGAATGAGAAAGACCACTGCGCTGTCGGACCGCACTGCGTGCTAAAAGATGTCGGACTGCTAAGACTTCACTTTGATTATTCATTTTTGTGATGCTTGCTAATTTTATTCTACCTCTTGCGATAGAGGGTACTTATACCTACAAAATTCCCGATGAAATGGAGTCATCGGCAGCGGTGGGTATGCGTGCCTTGTTGCCTTTGCGGAATAAGATTTATACGGGCGTGTTATCTTCTTTTTTAGTCGATGAAAAGGACGATGTGAACGGTGTGCGTGTGAAGGAGATTGTGGATTGGTTGGATGAAACGCCTATCGTGACGGAGCAACAATTTGCCTTGTGGCGTTGGTTGGCAGAGTATTATCTGTGCACAATAGGAGAGGTGATGAAGATGGCTTTGCCAACGGTGTTTAAGTTGGAGAGTGAGACTCGTGTTCAAATCAATGCAGACAAAGAGATACACACAGAGGGTTTGAGTCAGACGCAGCAGAATATCTTGGCTTTGCTGCATGATGGCAAGTTGCGCGATATGCGTGAGATAAGTAAGGCGGTTGGCATTAAGTCGGTTGCACAGGCTATTCGTAGACTGTTGGACGAGGATTATGTTCGGATAGAAGAGAAAGTGCAGAAGCATACGGTACTTAAGACGGAGACGTACTATTCGTTGGCATCGATATACAGAGATACAGCCGCTTTGCAGGAGATGATGGGGGGGCTTAAAAAAGCGAAGAAACAGTGTGACTTGTTGCAATATTTGGGGCAGTTTGAGGAAGTGAGTGGAGAGCGGTTGAAGCAGTGTGAAGTATATTCGGCATCGGCTTTGAAGGCGTTGGTGGACAGAGGTATTGTTGTGAGGGAACAGCGTGAGGTGGGCAGAGAGGACGATGCAGAACTACCGATGGAAAGGACGAAAATGCTTAACGCTTATCAGGCTGAGGCGCTGCGTCAGATAAAAGAGATGTGGCAGCAAAAAGATATTGTGTTGCTTCATGGGGTGACGTCGAGTGGCAAGACCGAGGTGTATATCCACTTGATTGAGGAGATGTTACAAGAGAATAAACAGGTGCTTTATCTTGTGCCCGAGATTGCCTTGACGACGCAACTGAGTGAGCGATTGCAACGAGTGTTTGGTAATAGATTGGGGGTATACCATTCTCGTATGACGGAGCGAGAACGGGGCGAGGTGTATCGGCGTGTTCAAAGGGGTGAGATAGAAGTGCTGTTGGGTGTTCGTTCCACTTTGTTCTTACCTTTTAAGGACTTGGGGTTAGTGGTGGTAGATGAAGAGCATGATACCTCGTATAAGCAACAAGATACGGCGCCATGTTATCTTGCACGAACGGTAGCGTATTACTTGGCGCATCTGCATCATGCAAAGGTGCTTTTGGGTTCGGCTACGCCTTCTATTGAGACTTATTATAACGCACGGACGGGCAAGATTGGGCTTGTGCGATTGACGCATCGGTATCAAGATATGCCACTGCCGAAGATACACTTATTGGACTTGAAAGACCAATATCGGCGCAAGGAGATGATGGGTCATTTCTCGTATTCGTTGGTGGAGCAGATTAGCAAAGAGTTGAGTAAGCATAA
Organism: uncultured Bacteroides sp.; assembly: GCA_964398075.1. Lineage (GTDB taxonomy): Bacteria > Bacteroidota > Bacteroidia > Bacteroidales > Paludibacteraceae > Colicola. The sequence goes on from CAYNMA010000021.1 coordinate 5,975, forward strand.
ACAGGTTATCTTGTTTCAGAATAGGCGTGGTTATGCTTCGCAGGCAGATTGTAAACAGTGTGGCTATGTGGCAAAATGTGTGCATTGCGACGTGACCTTGACGGTGCATCAGCAGCAAAGGCAATTGGTTTGTCATTATTGTGGGTACTCGATTCCAATCCCCAACAGTTGCCCAAGTTGTGGCGCGAGTCCGTTGTTGACCAAAGGTTTTGGCACAGAGCAAATAGAAGAGGAGACAAAGACCTTATTCCCGAATGCGGAGGTTATCCGTATGGATTTGGATTCGACTCGGAAGAAAAATTCGTATCACGAGTTGTTGGATACGTTTGCTGCGCATAAGGCTGATATACTGATAGGTACGCAGATGGTGAGCAAAGGATTGGATTTCCCTGATGTGAGTATGGTGGCGATACTGAATGCGGATAACCTGATGAATCAGCCTTCGTTTCGGGCATACGAGTATGCTTTTCAACAATTGGAGCAAGTGAGTGGTCGCGCAGGTCGCAATGGCGATATGGGTGAGGTGTATATACAGACCTATCAGGTGGATAACCCGTTGCTGCAACACTTGGTTTCGCATGATTATGAGGCGTTTTATGAAGAGCAGATTGAGGAGCGTCGATTTTTCCGTTATCCGCCTTTTAATCGATTGTTGGAGGTGCATATACGGCATCGTGAATTAGAGCAAGTGGAGTTGTCGGCACGAGTGCTGCAGAAGCAATTGGCGCAGGTGTTCGGTGGAAGATGCTCGATGGTGATTACGCCGTTGATTAGTAAGATTTATTGCCTACATGAGCGAGTCATTGTGCTGAAGATAGAGAGTACAGCCTCATTTCAACGGGCAAAAGATTTGCTGCGTCAGTGTGTGCAGAGTGTGACCGATTTGCCTGAGGTGAAGGCGATGATTAATACCGAAGTAGAACCAATGTAAGGAGTGAATGCCCTAAAAAATATGTTACGAGGAAAAGGAAATAAGATGCATCCGATATGGAGGATGATGTTGCTGGTGGCGACGATGTTGCTATGTCTTTTTGTGTTGCTAAGTGTCTATGCGATGCAGGGTATGCAACAAGATACGGCATCGTTAAAGTCTTTGCAGGCGTGGCAGACGGTGATGCTGTTTATCGTGCCTTGTTTGATGTGTGCCTATCTATGGGATGAGCATCCGTTGCATTATTTGCAGTTGGATAAGGAAGTCTCTTGGTTGCCTGCATGTAGTGTAGTGTTGCTGATGCTGATTGCGTTGCCTGGAATCAATCTGCTGAGTTGGTGTAATCAACAGTTAACTTTGCCTTCTTTTTTGAGTGGATTGGAGCAATGGATGCAGGCGCAAGAGGAGAATGCAGCGGTGCTGACGGAGCATTTGGTGAAGGCGGATACGGTGTGGGTACTGTTGATCAATGTGTTTGTTATGGCGGTGTTACCTGCGTTGGGCGAAGAGATATGTTTTCGAGGGGTGATACAGCGCTTATTTCAACCGATGGATAGGGAGAAAATGTCGAAAACGGCTGTGCATCTATCTGTGTGGGTGGCAGCAATCTTATTCTCTGCGATGCATTTTCAGTTCTATGGTTTTGTGCCTCGTATGCTCTTGGGTGCGCTCTTTGGCTATCTGCTTGTGTGGTATGGTAGTCTGTGGTTGCCGATATTGGCGCATTTTGTGAATAATGCGGTGGTGGTGTTGGCGTACAACTACTATTATATGCGTGGCATTTCTACCGATGAGATCGATGCTTTCGGTACGGGTGACACTTTGTGGGTCGGGGTACTGAGTCTTGTGGTGACTGCTGTTGGCGTGTGGGGGCTGAGTCGAGTGAAACGAGATTGATAGTTTCTCCTGCTCGCAATGCGCGCTTTTTTCCTTTGCACTGCGTGCAAGAAGAATCGAGAAAGGTCCAAAAGAAATTACTGCTCTGACGAAAATTACAGATAAACACGAAAGATTGTCTTGCTGCTGCGTGAGTTTCTTTCCTTCCCGCTGCGATTATCTTTTTTTTTCTTGCTACTGCGTGGAGAGAAAGAACAAAGTGAAAAGACTCCAGTTCGCTCCGCTCGCGAGAAATAAAGGAAATAAAAGAACGAGGCTTTAGGCCTATATGTCATTTTGCAGACTGAGAGATATTCTCAACCTGCAAAATGGCGTCTAGACCTAGTTTTTTACTTGTCGTTCAAGCACTTTTTTATTGCTTCTAAGCAATCTTTTGTTTCATTCCATGATAATGGCAATTTGAAACCGCCATCGCCACAATGTGTCTCGACTACTACTTTGTCGTAGGATTTGGCGAATCCGAGGATGAGGAAGATAATTGAAGATACAAATTCGATATACATTATTGTTGTAATTCTATCCCAACCACTCTTAGACGCTTCTTGAATGCCTAAATATAGTGCGATTGCCGCCAGTATAAACCATATTATTGCGATGTGTCTAACTCGTCCAGCAAAAGAAACAGATTTCTTTGGGATAACAACATCGACAGCATCTAGTGCGCTATCACTCTTGGTTGTCCAGAAATTGCTTCCGATGGTTACGATTCCGTTGGAGTAGTAAATTTTTTGGTTTTGTGTTTCGTTGTTTATTGCTGCTGTTTGTTCAATATTCTGTGCATTCTCATTTGATTCCATACTTGAAAAATTTAATGTGTTTATAATTATTGGTGTAGTCCGTTGTTTGGTTGAGACGCACATAAAAAAGTGGACTAAACTTTTTAATCCACATCCTAAAGGTATCGCCAAACACCTGTGCAATTGAACTATAAAGCAAAGTCCACCCTAAACGAGTGAACGTTGTACTTCATATCACAATTACATCTTCAAAATTGGCGATTTTATAGGACGTGTGAGATAAAGCTAACGTTTATCTTATGTGCGAATGTTTCTGTTCGATTATTTTACCATAGGCAAATCTGTTTTGTTTTAGTTGTGTTCCAAATTCGCTGCAAATATACGGCTTATACTTGATATGCGCAAATGTTTATAGAAAAGTAAATCACATTATAAGTTTTTTAATAGATTACGCCGCCATAAAATATAAAATATACTCCAATTAATTAAAAGACTGTTAAAGTCTCTCATGCGTATTTTGCTAATAGACAACGTATTACACGCTTGCTGAATAGCTCAGTCAAAAAATATAAAAAAGTTGATCAAAAAAGTTAATCGGAAACTATTTATATGGCAAAGGAACGCATTGTGGGCAAAATGATGGTATGTTCAAAAATTATGATCAAAAATATTCTTTTTATGTTTTTAAAAAACATAAAAAGAATCATTTGCACTTGACTTTTTGAGGGTATTCCTTATATTTAATTAAAAGGATTGTTGATAAAATGGTATTATAAAACGAAAATGTTGATCAAAACAAAGACTAAACAAAATAATCGTCAAAAACTGCTTTTTGAAATTATATTTTGTATGTTTATAACGAAAAGATTGTTGATAGAGAGAGATAATATTTTAAAAATGCACCAAAAATGAGTATAAATTGAAAATGAAAAAAGAAAAAAATAATTTTTTCTTAAACTTTTTGAAACTAATTGTATATTTATATATAAATAACGAATAGAAACATAAATAATAAAATTAATAATTAAATCAAATTATCTGTATGGGAAAAGTAATTGATTTTGACTTTCCAGTTAGATGTATTATCGGAAAAGTCTCTAAGTATTCGGATGTAATTATTCGAAGAAATCGTAAGAATGATTATGATCATTTACAAATTTACGAACTTCATCCTTATAAGGGTGAACGTAGTGCGGCGCAACAGGCGCAGCAAGAGAAGTTCAAATTAGCCAATGAAGCTCAGAAACGGCTTACTGAAGAACAGAAAGCAGTGTACGAGGAAGAATTCAAACTACAAAATAAGTATAAAAGGTTGAGTGGTTATATCGTGGCGATGGAACTTAAAAAGCTGGCAAATAATGAAGCGTAAAATGTAAATAACATGGAAAGGGTTCGTAGTCCAACTAAATTTGGTAACTAACTAGCATGGCTAGTTCAACCTGCGGATAAGGGTTTCCGTATGATCATTTAACCCCATTGAGCTGAAAGACTCTCATTTTTTAGCTCCGCTAATGCGGAGGAAATAATTTTTAATAAAATATAAATTAATGAAAAATTTTAATTTAGCTGCCATTAACAGCAATGCACAAATAACTGATTCTAAATCTCTACGGTCATGAGCGAGTTCATCCTTCATGACCCGTTCCTTGAAGTCCACGGCAAATTGTCGAGGAAGAATGGACGGGTGACATATATGGTACGTCGTGATACTGGTAAGATGTACACTGCAATCCGCAAGCAATTAACGGCTGCGGAGAAGCAGGAACGCCAGAAGAATATCTCGGCAGAAGAAAAAGCAGCTCAGGAAAAGTTTGCAAGAGTAGTCAAGGCTACTCGAACTCGACTTGCTGATGAAACGAAGAGTGCAGCCGACTTGGCGGCTTTCAAGGCGCAGAGCAAGTATCCAACCATTTACGGGTTTGTGTTTGCTGATGAATATGCGAAAGATACTGAATAGGTGACTTTGCATATTCCTGTATGAAGTCCCCCACGCACTTGTTGCGTGGGGGACTTCTTTGTTGACCTATACCAATAATAGCCGTTTGTCAATCTCACACAATTGTTGTACATTTGCAAACGAAAAATTCATCCACTACAAAATTCACCCACTATGAAGCAGCACGAAATCATACTTCTATCCATCTCAGGCGAAGACCATCCTGGCGTAACATCTTCCATTACCCACATTCTCGGCAAGTATAATGCCATCATCCTCGACATTGGGCAATCTAATCTGCATCACCAACTCGCACTTGGTCTGATGTTTAAGATAACCAACACCCGTCATTCGGGCGATATGCTCAAAGAGATTCTCTTCCGCTGTACCGAACTGGGTATGCAGATACGTTTCACACCTATCTCCGACGAACAATACTCCGCTTGGGTGATGCGTCATGGCAAACCTCGACATGTCATAACCGTTCTCGGTCAAGAGATAACCGCACAGCAGATTTCCCTTGTGACCCAAGCATTGTCTGACCGCAATCTCAATATTGACGCTATCACCCGCCTCACGGGCCGACCACCACTCAACCTACCCAAGAATGACCATCCTCGATCCTGCGTGGAGTTCTCCGTAAGAGGCGAGATACAAGATAAACACTCACTTGCAGCACAATTCCTTGATATCTCTGCCAAAGAGGGCATCGACATCTCTTTCCAACGAGACGATATCTATCGCCGCCATCGTCGACTGATCTGTTTTGATATGGATTCCACGCTTATCAAGACGGAGGTCATCGATGAACTGGCCGACCGTGCAGGCGTAGGAGAACAAGTGCGAGCCATCACTGAGTCGGCTATGCGTGGCGAAATCGACTTCAAAGAGAGTTTTACTCGACGTGTTTCACTTCTCAAAGGTCTCGATGAATCCGTCATGCAAGACATTGCTCTGCACCTACCTATCATGGAAGGTGCCGACCGAGTGATGGCTGTTTTGAAGAAATGTGGAATGAAGATTGCAATCATCTCTGGCGGATTTACCTACTTTGGAGAGTATCTGCAAAAGCGTTTCGGAGTCGATTATGTCTATGCCAATAACCTCGAGATAGTCGATGGCAAACTGACGGGACACTATCTTGGCGACATCATCGATGGCAAGAAGAAAGCAGAACTGCTCAATGCTATTGCGCAGAAAGAGAATATCGACCTCGAACAAGTGATAGCTGTAGGCGACGGTGCCAACGACCTTCCCATGCTCAATCTTGCAGGTCTCGGTATCGCTTTTCATGCCAAACCCAAGGTGAAAGCCAATGCGCAACAATCCATTTCAACTATCGGTTTGGACGGTATCCTTTACTTCCTCGGATTCCGAGATGTGCATCTCGACACACTCTAAGGAGAATTTTGTGTTTTGATGTGGTTGCGCAGTTTTGGGAAAAGCGATTTTGTGAGAGTGGAGAAAAAATATTATCTTTGCAGCGGTTTATATTGCAGTAGGTGCATGCTGTAACTATTGAAACTATAACTATTGAATTGTATCGTAACTATTTGAATGTATATACTATAACATTACAAGAATGAAGACACTATTTGTAACAGGTGGAGCTGGATTTATCGGCTCGCATGTGGTTCGGAGATTGGTAAGAAAGTATCCGGATTATAAGATTGTGAATATTGATGTACTGACTTATGCCGGTAACTTGGAGAACTTGAAAGATATTGATGGTTGCCCGAATTATGTGTTTGAGAAAGTGGACATAACGGATGAACAAGCTGTCAATGAGTTGTTTGCTCGTTATCAGCCCGATGGCGTTATCCACTTGGCAGCAGAGAGTCATGTTGACAGAAGTATCAAAGACCCATTCGCCTTTGTGCGCACGAATGTGTTTGGTACATGTAACTTGCTGTTGGCTGCGAAGAATGCTTGGCAGGGACATTATGATAGAAAACGATTCTATCATATCTCGACCGATGAGGTGTATGGTGCATTGCAGAAGAACGACCCTCGTTTCACAGAGATGAATAGATATCAGCCGCACTCGCCATATTCGTCGTCGAAGGCATCGTCTGATCACTTTGTACGGGCTTTTCATGATACGTATGGCTTGCCTATTGTGATATCGAACTGCTCAAACAACTATGGTTCGCATCAGTTTCCTGAGAAATTGATTCCATTGGCTATCAATAACATACAGCATAACCGTCCAATACCTATCTATGGTACGGGTGAGAATGTGCGTGATTGGTTGTTTGTGGAAGACCATGCCTCGGCTATTGACCTTATCTTCCATGAAGGTAAAGATGGGGAGACCTATAATATCGGTGGCAACAACGAGTGGACGAATATCGCACTCATCCATCAGTTGTGCAAGATTATGGACGAGAAGTTGGGTCGTGCAGCAGGTACATCAGAGAAGTTGATCACTTTTGTTACTGACCGTGCGGGTCATGACTTGCGCTATGCGATTGACTCAAGTAAGTTACAGCGCGAGTTAGGGTGGCGTCCGAGTCTGACTTTTGAAGAGGGTCTTGCCAAGACGGTTGATTGGTACTTATCGAATCAAGAATGGTTGGACCATGTGACATCGGGCGATTATCAGACCTACTATGAGCGCATGTACGGTTCTTCAAAGTAAGGTGATGGATAATATAGTTGAGCGTTACGAGCAGGATGACTTACTCGAGGCTGTTGAGACTTTGCGTAAGGGTGGTGTGATACTCTATCCAACGGATACGGTGTGGGGGATAGGTTGCGATGCCACAAACGAAGAGGCGGTGAAGCGGATTTATGCTATCAAACAACGGGCCGATTCGAAAGCGATGTTGTGTCTGTTGGATGCGCCAGGTAAGTTGCAGGGTTATGTAGAAGATATTCCCTCTATTGCATGGGATTTGATTGATTATGCGACGAAGCCCTTGACGCTTATCTATCCGAGAGGTCGTAACATAGCTCCTAACTTATTGGCAGAAGACGGCAGTATAGGTATTCGTATCACGAATGAGATATTCTCGAAGCGGTTGTGCGAGATGTTGCATGCACCGTTGGTATCGACTTCGGCAAATATCAGTGGTGAACCCGCAGCCCGTAACTTCAGCGAGATAAGCGAGAAGGTGCTTGATGCCGTGGATTATGTGGTTCGCTATCGGCGTAAAGACAAGAGTGAGCCTTCTCCATCGTCGATTATAAAGATAGGCGAGGGAGGACGGTTTCATATTATTCGTGCGTAGGTGCGCGAGTGAAAGCAGACCATGAGTTTTCGTATTACGGCACATAGAAAGCAACAGTTGAAGTACATATTGGTGGATGCTATATCTGCTGAGTGCGTATGGCTTCTTTTCTTGCTTTTCCGATGGGTGATACGCGACGATTTGTTTGGTTGGGACACGGTGCTGATACCTGCGTTTAGCTTCTATCGACCGCTGATACTGTTTCCGTTAGGTAGCCTTTTGGTATATTACTTATCGGGTTTTTATCTGCGTCCTCAGCCACAGAATAAACGCATCGGACAGGTGGTAGGTAGCACTTTTATGTGCGCTTTGATAATTAGTTTGGGTTCATTTTTTATCATCATTATTGACGATAAGATTGACGATTACACCGATTATTATCTATCGCTTTTGGTGCTGTTTGGGATGCAGTTTATGGTGTCGCTTTTGTTTCGATTATGTCTCCTTTGGATCGAAAAGTCCCGATGGAAACGTGGTCGAATAGTGGAGAAAACAGTTATCTTGGGTAATAAAGAAGCATCGGAGTCGTTGGCTCAGAAACTGCAAGAGGAGGATAAACCGCTGATGGTGGGTCCGCAAGAAGTGGAAGCACTGCCTGAGATAGCGAAAAAAGAGCGTGTTAATCGTGTGATAATAGCGATGGGCAATGAGATGTCGAAGGAGACACTTTATCAGTTGATAAACACGATCTATCCGCTGAAAGTGGAGATCTGTATTGCACCAAGTGCTTACGATATCTTGGTGGGTGCAGCTCGCATCAAAGACTTGGAGAGTACGCCTTTGGTGACGATAACCGATTATTCGATGAAAGACTGGGAGGTGTGCGTCAAACGGGCATTGGATGTATTGGTGTCGTCGTTATGTTTGGTGCTGTTATCGCCAGTGTATCTGATTCTTGCCATATTGGTAAAGACAAGTTCGAAAGGTCCTGTTATCTACAAGCAAGAGCGTATAGGTATGTTTGGCAGACCGTTTGAGATATTGAAGTTCCGCACGATGCGTGAAGATGCAGAGCAAGATGATGTGCCTCAGTTGACCACAGCTGATGATGCACGTATAACGCCCATTGGGCATTGGCTGCGTAAGTATCGGCTTGATGAGTTGCCGCAGTTTTGGAATATCCTGCGAGGTGATATGTCGATTGTTGGTCCTCGACCTGAGAGGGCCTATTATATCCAGCAGATAATGGAGAGGGCGCCATACTACTGTCTACTGTATAAGATTAGACCTGGTTTGACCTCGTGGGGGCCGATAAAAGTGGGGTATACGGATACGATTGATAAGATGATACAACGGTTGGATTACGACATGGCGTATATGGAGAATATGTCGTTGCTGTTGGATATAAAGATATTGTTTTACACAATACGTGTAGTGGTAGATGGTAAGGGACAGTAAGTTATATTACGGAATGATCCATTGGCGCGAGGAGCATATTCAGGAACGGCATTTTGTGCTGTTGCTGAGTTTCTTTGTGGGCTTCTTTGCATCGGTAGCAGCATTATTGTTGAAGACTTTGATACATCTTTTTCAGCATCTGATTGAGAGTAATATCATTGCATCGGGGCAGACGTTTTGGTATATAGTATGCCCTACGATAGGTATTGCGCTGTCGGCTGTGTTCGTTAAATATGTAGTGCGCGATGATATCTCGCATGGTATCACGAAGATACTGTATGCCATCTCGCAGCGTAAATCAATAATCAAACCCCATAATATGTGGAGCAGTATCGTGGGTAGTTCGGTGACGATAGGTTTTGGTGGTTCGGTAGGTGCTGAGGCTCCAATCGTGTTGACCGGTGCTGCGATAGGTTCAAACTTGGCTAAGTTCTTCCGTCTTGATCAAAAGACGATGATGCTGATGATTGCCTGCGGTGCTGCAGGAGCTATTGGTGGTATCTTTAAGGCACCTATTGCGGGATTGGTATTTACGCTTGAAGTACTGATGATCGATTTGACGATGGCTTCGGTGTCGCCATTGATTATTGCAAGTACCACTGCCACGGCATTCACCTATATGTTCTCGGGCATGGACCCTATGTTCCCGTTGAAGGTGGTGGAGCCGTTTGCCATTGAGCGTATACCTTTCTTCTTGTTGTTGGGTGTTGTCTGCGGCATGGTCTCGCTCTATTTTACTCGAGGAATGAACTATCTTGAAGGAAAGTTCAAAAAGATAAAACAAACCTATCTGAAAGTGATTATAGGCGGTTGCACCTTGGGCGTGATGGTGTTCCTGTTTCCGCCGTTGTATGGTGAGGGCTACGATACGATAACGGAGTTGATCAACGGCAGTTCGATGGAGACATTAGACCAGAGCCCATTTGTAGGTCTTGGGAAGTATGAGTGGGGATTGATGTTGTACTTACTGCTGATTATTATCTTTAAGATAGTGGCATCGGTTGCGACCAATGGTGGCGGTGGAGTCGGTGGTATCTTTGCACCTTCGTTGTTTATTGGTAGTATCACAGGCTTCGTCGTAGCGCATCTGCTTAACTTGTTGGGTATGAATGTTTCGGAATCCAACTTTGCTTTGGCGGGTATGGCGGGATTGATGTCGGGTGTGATGCATGCGCCTCTGACGGGTATCTTCCTGATTGCCGAATTGACGGGTGGTTATCACTTGCTGATGCCATTGATGATTGTGTCGGTGCTGTCGTATTTGACCATCATGCTGTTCGAACCTCACTCGTTGTATGCGATGCGACTCGCGCAGAAAGGAGAACTGCTCACGCATAACAAAGACCGTTCGGTGTTGACACTGTTGAAGATGGATGTGGTGTTGGAGACCGATTTTACGACATTGCCTGCCGATATGACGCTTGGTGGATTAGTGAAGGTTATTTCGCAGAGCAATCGGAATACATTCCCTGTGATAAGCGAAGACGGTCGACTCTTGGGCGTATTGTTGCTCGATGAGGTGCGTAATATCATGTTCCAACCGAGACTGTACAACCGTTTTACGGTGGGGCAGTTGATGACTTCGCCACCTGCTATTTTGGAATATGGTATGCCGATGGAGAAGGTGATGGAAGTGTTTGAGGACACAGGAAGTTGGAACTTGCCTGTGGTCGATGCCGAGAAACATTATATGGGCTTCGTAAGCAAGTCGAAGATCTTCGAGTCGTATCGCCACGTATTGGTGCACTTCTCGGACGAGTGAGAACTTATGTTTTAATGCGGTTGTACGAAATTTTGATAGACACTTGTGTGGTTTTATAAAAAGACGTACCTTTGCAGCGCATTTTAGGTTGCATAATTTGCCTCTGACGATGGCACATATTAGAAAAGAACGGTCCTTTCATTTTGGGAAAGGCACACTCCTACAGCAGAGTATGTTGCGGTTTGACAATCGCACTTACTCTGTTTTATTTTGTTCAATGCGATTGCGTAGTATGTGTCAAACGATTATTTCTATTTGCAGTCGGTTGCAGATGCTTTTTTGTAGTCAATTTGAAAAACGTATATATTGCCCATCTAATACAATCTTACTTAGTCAGTCGAATACACAGAAGAACACATTGACATACTTAACATTTACACAACGCTTATAGGAAAAGGTCCTATAGGCGTTTTTTTATACAAACTAAAAATTGAACATTATGAAGTATGGTCTATTAGATCTGTTAACGCTCATCGGTTCGTTAGGAATCTTCCTTTATGGTATGAAATTGATGAGTGAGGCACTGCAAAAGGTTGCGGGACACAAGATGCGTACAGTTCTCGCTGCAGTGACCAAGAACAAGTTTGTCGGAATCTTATCGGGTGTATTGGTCACCTCGTTGATTCAGAGCTCGTCTGCCACCACGGTAATGGTTGTGAGTTTCGTTAATGCTGGACTCTTGAACTTGTCGCAAGCCTTTAGCGTGATTATGGGTGCCAATATTGGTACAACGGCTACGGCTTGGATTATTGCATTGCTCGGATTCAAGGTGGATATATCCACATTGGCAGTGCCTATCATTGCTTTCTCGTTGCCGTTGTTGTTCTCGAAACATGCCAACAGACGGTATATTGGTGAGATGATATTAGGTTTCGCGTTGCTGTTTATGGGTATCGGTTTGCTGAAAGACTCGGTGCCCAATGTGCAAGACCATCCCGAGATATTGGAATTTCTGCGGAACTATACCGAGTGGGGCTATGGATCCGTGTTGCTTTTCTTGGCTATCGGAACGCTGCTGACCATCATTGTGCAATCGTCGTCAGCCACGATGGCGATAACGCTCGTGATGTGTAGCCAAAATTGGATACCCTATGAAATGGCTACTGCGATGATTTTGGGTGAGAATATTGGTACAACCATCACCGCTAATATTGCTGCTATTCCTGCTAATCTATCCGCCAAACGAGCCGCTTTTTCGCACTTCATCTTCAATATCTTTGGTGTATGTTGGGCATTGATAGTCTTCTATCCTTACACCCATCTCATTATGGATATCGTGGAGAAATGTGGTCCAACCGGTCCTGAAAAATCAGCTTTTGCTTTGTCGTTGTTCCACTCGATGTTCAACATCATTAATGTGCTGCTGCTGTGTTGGTGGAGTAAATACATCATTCGTTTTGTAGAGAAAGTGATACGTCCTCGCAAGCACGAGATACAGTCAGCTGACGAGGAGACGTTCCAATTGGCATATATCTCGACGGGATTGCTTTCAACGGCCGAGTTGTCGATTATCCAAGCGCGCAAAGAGATTTCGGTTTATGCCAAGCGTGTACACCGCATGTATGAATTACTGCCCGAATTGGTGACCGAGAAAGATGCGGAGAAGTTCAAAGAGAAGTTTGAGCATATCAAGAAGTTGGAAGATGTGAGCGACCAGATAGAGTCGGAGGTGTCGAAGTATATTGCTTCAGTGACGACGGGTCGTTTGAGTTCGGAGACGAAAGTTGGCAGTCAACACTTGCTTCGTATCACATCGGAGATAGAGAGCGTGGCAGATGCATGTTATAAGTTCGCTTGCATCGTTCAACACAACCGTGAGAAAGATGTTGTTTGGAGTGATGCGCATTGGCAGAAGATTCAAGAGATGTTGCAGTTAGTTGGCAAAGCAGTCGATGAGATGGTGGAGGACCTTCAGTCGGAGGATATTATTCCCGATGAGATGGATAAGGCCCGTGAGGTGGAAAAGGCTATCAATGCGATGCGTGACCAACTGCTGAACGATATCTTGGTAGAAGTGAACGAGGGCAAGTGTACTTACGAGGAGAGTGCTTTCTTCCAAGATGCTGTGAAAGTTTTGGAGCGTGCTGGCGACTATGTGGTTAATATTGTGGAGGCACAGACGCATCAAAAGATGTTTAAGACCGTGTAGGTAGAGCCGCTCTGGATAAATCTTGTAGAGTCATAGCGTTGCGCTATGGCTCTATAAGTGTTTTTAAGAGACTTCGTTTTTCTATCAAGATGTTTCTAATCGTCATTCTTTGCTCTTATGATAATCATAGCCTATGAAAGTGAACTTAGTGGAAATACTGACGCCCTCATCCGCGGAATTGTAGTACAGTAGAGACGGTATTGTATACCGTCTCTTATAATATATCGTTTTAATAGTCAGTGCTTTATATTTAATCGATGGCAATACACCGCAGGTGTCCGTTTATAACTTTTGATGCGGTTGTCCTGACTATTTTAATGGCAATTTGCGCAAGAGGATAAATTGTCGTATCTTTGCGGGGTGTTATTGGATACAAACCAAATAAACAATATATGATAATTGACAAACTTGAAAACGCGGACGCCTATTTTGCCTGCGTGCCCATGTTCGAGAAGTTCATGGAATTTTATGCTCACAACGATTTGCTTGCTTTGCCAGCTTGCAAGATTAAGTTAGATGGAGACGACTTGGTGGTTAACATCAACGATTTCATCGGCAAAAAAGAAGAAGATTGCAAGATGGAAGCCCACAAAGAGTATATCGATATTCAGATACCTCTAGGTGGCAACGAATATATGGGTTGGAAGGCCCAATGCGATTGTGAGTCGGTGATGTCGCCTTACAATGAGCAGAAGGATGTGGAGTTTTATAGCGACAAAGCCACAACCAAGGTGCTTGTTCCTGCAGGACATTTTGCAGTGTTCTTTCCAGAAGATGCTCATCAGCCAGGTATAGCGGAAGGACAGCAGTATCGCAAGATTATCGTAAAGATACGCGATACTCGTTCCGCTCGATAAGATAATATTTCATGGGGGAGCTTCGTGTTCCCCCTTAATAAAATACTACCGATGAAAACACTGAAAATAATCAAGAAAGACCCTTACTTGAAGCCGTTTGAGAGTGCTATCAATGGTCGTTATAACTATGCTATTGCGACGGAGAAAAGGCTGACCCAAGGGATGTCATTATCGGATTTCGCCGATGGTTATCTCTATTTCGGATTGCACAAGACAGTCGATGGTTGGGTGTTTCGAGAGTGGGCGCCGAATGCTCAAAGTATACATTTGATCGGTGATTTTAGTCGGTGGGAAGTGTCGAAAAAATATGCCCTTACTCCTTTAGATAGTGGTGTATGGGAGATACGACTGCCTTATGATGCTTTGCAGCATGGGCAATTGTATAAGCTACTCATCACTTGGCAAGGTGGCCAAGGCGAGCGTATTCCTTCGTATGCTACCCGTGTGGTGCAAGATGAGCAGACGAAGATATTCTCGGCTCAGGTATGGGATCCGCAAGAGCCGTATACTTTTCAGAAGAAACGTTTTATCCCGAAGACAGACCCATTGTTTATCTACGAATGCCATATAGGTATGGCAGGCGAAGAAGAGAAAGTGTCGTCGTACGAGGAGTTCCGACTGAATGTGTTGCCACGTATTGCACAGTTGGGCTACAACTGTGTGCAGATAATGGCTATTCAGGAACATCCTTATTATGGTTCGTTTGGTTATCATGTCTCCAATTTCTTTGCGGCATCGTCACGTTTCGGGACGCCCGATGAACTGAAACATCTGATAGATGACGCTCACCAAAGAGGTATTGCGGTCATCATGGATCTTGTCCATTCGCATGCCGTGAAGAATGAGCAAGAAGGATTGGGTAACTTCGACGGTACACCTTATCAATATTTTCATACAGGTGCACGGCGCGAACATCCTGCATGGGATAGTCTGTGCTTCAACTATGAGAAGACCGAGGTGCTGCATTTCTTGTTGAGCAACTGCAAGTTCTGGCTCGACGAATATCATATTGATGGTTTCCGTTTCGATGGCGTGACGAGTATGATTTATCGTTCACACGGTTTGGGTGAGAGTTTCTCGTCTTATTGCGACTATTACAACCTCAACGAGGATGGTGATGCTATTTGCTATCTGACCTTGGCGAATAAATTGATACATCAGGTGAATAAGCATGCCATAACGATTGCCGAGGAGATGTCGGGTATGCCTGGTTTGGCAACTCCAATAAAAGATGGGGGTATGGGCTTCGACTATCGTCTAGCAATGGGTATTCCCGATTTCTGGATAAAGTATATCAAGGAGGTAAAAGATGAAGATTGGAAGGCGGGGCATATCTTGTATGAGATGACCAACCGCCGACAAGACGAAAAGACTATTTCTTATGCCGAGAGTCACGACCAAGCGTTGGTTGGCGATAAGACCATTATCTTCCGACTCATCGATGCGGAGATGTATTGGCACATGGAGCATGGGTCGAATACCTATATGGTTGACCGAGGAATTGCTTTGCACAAGATGATACGATTGATTACGGCATCTACCATTAATGGCGGTTACCTCAACTTCATGGGGAATGAGTTTGGTCACCCTGAGTGGATCGATTTCCCACGCGAAGGTAATGGCTGGAGTTATAAATATGCTCGGCGGCAGTGGAGTCTGGTAGATAACAAAAACTTCTACTATCACGACTTGAATGCTTTCGATGAGGCGATGGTGCATCTTCTGCGCAAGTATCTTATTCCTGTGACGGATGAGAATGGTAAACATCTCCCATGGGTTTATACGCTTTGCGACAACGAAGGTGACCAATTGATTGCCTATCGCAGAGGCGATTTGGTGTTTGTGTTCAATTGGAACAGAGAGAAATCGTTTTCTGATTATGGCATCTTAGCACCCGAAGGCAAGTATACGACTATCTTGAACACCGATGCGAAAGAGTTTGCAGGCTTCGGCTTGGCAGACGATACGGTGGAACATTTCACACAACCAGATCCTCTCTATGCTGAGGAGCATAAGGGTTGGCTGAAGTTGTATATCCCTGCTCGCTCGGCTATGGTGCTGAAGTTGGAACTGTGACAAGGGATAGACAATTAGAAACCGATTAATCCACAAAGTACGAAACTATTCTTTTGAGGTTGCCCACAGTCAAAACGAAACAAGTACTAAGTGGAAGAAAAAGTATTGCTTAAATAGTCGATTGATGTTTTATACATAATTTAATGCGTTTAACGTCAACCAGTTAGAAGACTATCGCGTTATTCTTTTGGTAGGATAGCGTTGAGGTCTTTCTCCAAGGCTACCAACTGTGATTGGCAGAAGTCAAGCAGTTTCTTTGCTTCGGCGGCGTGTTTTTTGTAGTCGTCCATTGACAAGGCAGCACCATTCTCCAAGCGCTTGACTATCTCCTCCAAGCGGTGCACCGCTTCGTCATATTCCATCGTCTTTGGCATAGTGTTATTGTTGTTCATCGTTGTTATCGTCCCAACCGATACCTTTATACTTACTCAAATCCCAATCTTCATCCACCTCGTTTAAGTAGATAGTCTGAGGCTGTCCCTCTTCTTCCTGAGGTTGTTCCTCTTTCTCTATCACCTTGATGTCGATAGGCTTATGCGAGATCTCTATCACGCGGTTGCAGTCTTTGTTGATTTCTTCCCAAAGCATGTCTTTGAGTCGGTCAATACCTATTCCTGCTACCGACGAGATGAAGATGGTCGGGATGTCGGTTGGCAAATCCTTCTGCATTTGCCTCATTAAGGTCTCATCCAACATATCACATTTCGATACAGCCAACAATCGCTGTTTCTGCAGTAACTCAGGATTATATTTCCGCAACTCTTCCAAGAGGATGTTATATTCTTTGTTGATGTCTTCCGTATCGGCAGGCACCATAAAAAGCAGAACGGCATTGCGCTCGATATGTCGCAAGAATCGCAGTCCCAATCCCTTACCCTCGGCTGCACCTTCTATTATTCCAGGTATATCCGCTACGCAGAACGATTTGTCATCACGATAGGAGACAATACCTAAGTTCGGCACTAAGGTAGTAAACGGATAGTCTGCAATCTCTGGCTTGGCAGCAGAGATGACCGATAGTAATGTCGATTTACCGGCATTAGGGAATCCAACAAGTCCTACATCGGCAAGCACTTTCAGTTGCAGAATGATATTGCGTTCTTGACAAGGCTCACCAGGTTGCGCAAAGCGAGGGGCTTGATTGGTGGCTGTACGGAAATGCCAGTTACCCAATCCACCTCTACCACCTTTGAGCAAGATAATCTCTTGCTTATCTTCTTTCACCTCGCAGATATAATCGCCGGTGTCACCATCGTAAACGACTGTGCCACAAGGAACATCGATGTATTTATCTTCCCCATCTTTTCCGAAACTTCTACTCTCACCACCATGAGTACCATCCGTAGCCATGATATGGCGCTGATACTTGAGGTGCAAAAGTGTCCAAAGGTTACTGTTTCCGCGCAAGATAACATGTCCTCCACGACCACCATCGCCTCCATCGGGACCTCCCTTCGGTACATATTTGGCACGGTGGAAATGCAGAGAACCTGCCCCTCCTTTGCCAGAGCGACAATAAATCTTTACATAATCTATAAAATTCGACTGTGCCATAATATGATATGAGATTAGAGTTTTGCGAGTATTGCGTCAATCTTAGCAAAGATCTCCTCCATTGTGCCCATCCCATCGACAAAATTGTACTTGCCCAATGCTTGATAGAAGTCGCACACTGGTTTGGTCTGCTGATGGAATACCTCCAAACGTTTCTTGATAGTCTCCAAGTTATCATCAGCGCGGCCCGAAGTCTTACCACGATTGAGAAGACGGTTAATCAGTTCCTCTTCTTCTACATGAAGGTCAATTACCGATGCGTGCTCACCACGTTTTGCAAGCAGAGCTTCCAATTCTTTGGCCTGATTGACCGTACGAGGAAAACCATCGAAGATAACACCTTTCGCATCTTTTGGCATACGGTCCAAATAGTTGGCTATAAGATCCATGATAATAGAGTCCGGCACAAGATTACCTTGCGAAATGATATTCTCTACTTTGCAGCCAATCTCACTTTTTTGAGCAATCTCATGACGAAGAAGGTCACCCGTGGAAAGGTGGTCCAAACCATATTTCTCTACAATAAACTGACTTTGTGTCCCTTTACCACTACCTGGGGCACCGCATAATACAATGTTAAGCATATATTTTTTGTTATTCGTTATTCTCGTATCTCAAACACATTTCGCCGCCTATTTCTCAGACCGCAAAAATAGGACGCAAAGATAAGTAATAAATTTCATTTTTGCAAGCTTTTTCGCAAATAAATTTTCCGACCTATCTCATATCCTCCAATCACAACTATCGTCAGCAACTCCGAAGCCGACAACGCCAACCAAATACCATGCGTTCCAAACCACTCGGGAAGGAAGATGAAACAGGGTACAAGGAATATAAAACCACGCAAAAGGGCAAACACAGTAGCAGGTGCAACATGCTCGATACTTTGATAATATCCCACAATGGCCAAGTTGAGTACAAAGAAGATAAACCCTATGCAATAATAAGGAAATCCCTCAATAGCCATCTGCGCTGCGGCGGTGTCAGTATTCAAAAATAACCCCACTAACCAATGCGGACAGAATAAGAACAATAGAGTAGGGAGGATACCGCACACAATGGCGGTGTAGATAGATATATGTAGCGCCTGCAAGACTCGTTTCTGATTATTCAACCCATAATTGTAACTGATGATAGGTTGTGCCGATTGTGCGATGGCATTACCAATCATGAAGACAAAAGGCATATAGTAACAACTCACGCCAAAAGCCCCAACACCATCGTCGCCAAGATGGCGCATAAAAACCTGATTGCCAACAAAGAACAGCATCGCCAAAGTCATCTGACTGAGAAAAGACGAGAACCCAATCTTACACTGCTCACGGATATCTCGTCGGAAAAAGCGTCGCCCACTCTTGCCGATATGCAACGAGTGCAAGCGCAGTTTGCTCGCAAAACGCAGCATATAGGCAACGGCAATACTTGAACCCACAAAGCAACTGATGGAAGTAGCCATGGCAGCTCCCTTTACGCCTAAACCAAAAGGAAAGATGAAGACCCAATCCAATATGGCATTGAGAACTGCATTGGTGATACTACACCACATCGCCAACCGTGGAGCACCATCCAATCGTAGTGAGAAAAGCGACACCTCAGTCCACATCATGAAAAGTAATGAAGGTGCAAACCATATCAGGTAGTCTTGCACGAGTGGAAGTAGATGTTCCGACGACCCTAATAGGTACGAAATCTCCGATGGAAAGGCGAAAATGGAGAGAATAACCGCTAAGGAAATGATAGTCACAAACACCATTGCCTGCGTCAGATGGGCTCGTGCCATTCGTATCTTACCCTGCGAGAGAGCAATAGATGATAGCACAGAGCAACCTGCACCAATCATCATACCCGTTCCCTGCAAGAACATAAGCAGCGGAATGCAGATATTGACAGCCGCTATACCATCACTACCTACACCATGCCCCACGAAGATACCATCAATCATGGTAACAGCCGACAAACTAAGCATACCAAAAAGAGTCGGCACAAACACTTGACGGAAAAGCGAACTCACTTTCCCCGTACCAAAATCAATCTCTGTCTCTTTCATATTCTTTTCTGTTTATATTTCTGTGTTTATGACCTATATAATTGAGTATTTGATAATTCATCAAAGCATAATTTGAATATTTGAATAATAGTTGGCAATATTTGTTCCCTTAAAAATGTTGTTGGCTATGGTTGTTGATAATTGTTTTTAACCTATTTTATATTTCTTTGACGGAGTAAGTCTGTTAGCACGTAGCGCGGTCTATTATCCTTCTCTGTCGATGTATATGTCTTTCCATTAGCACACAAAAAACCGAATAAGTGATGGTTTTACCCAGTCATCTTATCCGGCTCTATCTCCAGTAGCCCTCCGATGAGGATTACAAAACGCTAGTCTTCGTTTGCGCCTGCAAAGGTACAACTTTTTACTCATCCAACAATATTCCATAGAAAATTCATAGAATAACTCGTTGAAATACTTGATTATCAGTCGAATATATGGAGATTATAACTGATTATTGGGTAACCTGTCAAAGAACAAGAAGAATATTTGATAATATTTGGATTGAATATTTGCCCATAT
>CAYNMA010000022.1:0-26057 GCA_964398075.1 uncultured Bacteroides sp.
AAATACAGGGTAGACGCATCAATAGTTTTGAACGGACGGCTATAGCGTCATGACGATTTGACTATTGTGCGTGATGGTCATTCCTTTTTCTTGCCACTGTGTGGCAAAACTTGAAAAAAGTTATCGCCCCCCAAAAAAAATTTTTCCATGTCCTCTAGTATTGGTTGGTGGTAGGAGTCGTTATTTCAGTTTGTTGTACTCTTCATCGGTTACGGGTTCGAGCCATTCGCTGGTGACATCCTCTGCGGGTACGGCTATTGCGATATGCTGAAACCATGAGTAGGCAGTTGCGCCGTGCCAGTGTTTGACTTCGGCAGGGATATTCACGACATCGCCAGCGTGGAGTTTGCGAGCAGGTTTATTCCACTCTTGGTACCATCCTTCGCCTCCTACACAGATGAGCACTTGTCCGCCTTTATGATGTATATGCCAGTTATTGCGGCAGCGTGGTTCAAATGTGACATTCGATATGTGGAGTCCTTCCGATAGTAAGGGCGCGAGATAACTGTTCCCTATAAAATATTTGGCATAAGCCGTGTTCAGGTCGCCTTTTGGGAACATCATATATTCGATAGGTTTGCCGTCGGTAAAGGATTCGCCATAGACTTCTGCTATTGCTTTTGCGGCACGGTAAGCCTCAGCGTAGCCCACTCTCTCTGCCAAGACTTGGGGAAGGGCATGTATCTCGATATCGCTGACTCCCATGTTCCGTGCTCCACTGATATGCGACTTCAGTTGCGGCTCTACTCCTTGCATGGAAGCCAAGGCGCTGACGGTTACGATTTCTCGCTCGGAATGAGTGAGGATGTCGCGTGCAAAGATGTCGCCGAAAAGGTGTGCCTTTAGGTAATAGTCGGTCGCAGGGGCAAAGAGATAGTTAAATGGTTTGCCGCCACGTAACTGCGTCTGTACGGCAGTGCCCTGTTTCAAAGCATCGTAGTCAGAAGATAGTGGCGAGGCGTCTTTGCCGTCTTGGTCGACTATTCCTTGCTTTTGACGGTTTTCTAATACCGATTGCAAGGCACTCAAAGCATTTAGGCTGCGTGGAAATCCGGTGTAGGCATAGAGATGTGATAGAGTTTCTTTCATCTCGTTAACGGTTACGCCATCGTTCAATGCGTTTTCGATAGCGGTTTTAATCCCATTGATATCGCCTTTGGCTTCAAATGCTGCGACAGCGACAAGGTTTTGTTGTTTCTTGTTTAGTGTGCTCATATTATTGTTTTGTGCTTGTACCACCGAGATGCTGCAGAGTAGGCTTAATACTGCGAGGGTGGTGGTTGGGATTACTTTTCTCATAAACGGCTTTCTCTATTGGAGGTGGTTAGTGATTTCTGCGTACAAAGATACGGTTTCGTTTTGAGATGCACAAGTAGGGATTTGAGTCAGGTGGCTTAGTCCTATTGTCAACCTACCTTGAAGATAGCCAGTTGATACGGAGTTCCTTGCTTAATGACCCAATAATCACCCAATAATCACCCAATAACCACCCAAACTGATCAGGGACTTGTCAGAGAGAGATCAGGGAGTGGTGAGGGAGTGGTGGGGAGTTGGTGGGGAGTTGGGAGGGAGTGGTGAGGGAGTTGGTGGGGAGGAGTTGTGGGGTGGATAGGGGGGTGGATAGGGGGATAAGTATATACTCGGAAACTTTTGTCGTGAAAAAGTTTCCTAATTAAGATAATTTGGCACGCCTTTTGCAATACCGATTGCGCCGCTACTATAGCGGTATTAGGTATAAAAAGAAAGACTTAGTGCAATAAGAGATATAATCTGCAATAGAAGGTTTAATCTGGAGCCCTGAATATAACAGAATATAAAAGAAAGCGTAAAAGACGGTATAATGTCTGAAGACTTGCGTGAGAATATTATCACAATTGCGTCGGATAAGATGAACCAACTCGGCATTCGATCGGTGTCGATTGATGACATCTGCCGGGATATGGGCATCAGCAAGAAGACCTTCTATGTATATTTCGCCACGAAAGATGACTTAGTGGACGCTGTACTGCACCGTCAAGAGCAAGAGATAGAGCGCAACACTACCAAAGAACTGGAGCGCGAGAACTCGGTGTTGAACATGATTGTGCGCAATATTCAGGTAGTGCAGCGTGCAAAAAAGATACTCCAACCCCCTCCATTTCTATTCGATTTACAGAAGTATTATCCTGCATTGTTTGCAGCACATAAAGAGAATATGTTTGCCTCGACGCAGCAGTTTCTCTCGAAGTTCCTGCAGAAGGGCGTGGATGAAGGTGTATTGGATAGTGAGATAGATATAACGATGACGACACTTTTCCTTGCTCGTTTGCATCAAGGGTTATTGGAAGCGCTTGCGCATCCTGACCGAGAGCGCGAGGAGTTTACGCAGATGTGCCAACATGGAATGAAGTTGATTGCTCAGGGAATGATTACTGCTGAGGGTAAGCGTCGTATTGAGGAGATGATTTCGAAGAAGCAAAGTAAAGAAGATAACAACGATAAAAAATAAGGTATAAAAGATGAAAAGATTATTCTTACTACCAATGTTTGCACTCTTATGCAGTGTGAGTATTGTAGCAGAGGACCATGTGATGGAAGCGACGAAGGGGGCAGAACAGCGAGAAGTGCCATCGTCGCTGACCCTAAGCCTCGAAGAAGCACAAGACTATGCAGTAAAGGCCAATCGTTCGTTGCGTAATGCGAACCTTGCGGTACAACAAGCGTACGCACAGCGTTGGCAAACGATTGCAGCGATGCTTCCTCAGGTAGACGCCAGTTGGGGGTATAACTCGATGTGCGGTTACCAGATGGAGATGGATTTAGGAGGCGCAAAAACCAAGATTGACATGCCAAACTACTCTACCCTTGCCATCACGGCATCGGTAGGTATTAATGGTCAAGCAGTTGTGGGCGCTATTCTTAATAATATCGCCATTGAGATGCAACAGATATCGCTTGAGCAATCGGAGGACAACCTTCGTGCTAATGTGAAGACCTCGTATGCATCGGTGCTGGTGATGCAAGATGTGATTGCGCTGTTAGACTCCTCGTTGCAGAACGTAGAGAAGTTGGCAGAGATGACACAACGGTCGGTAGATGTAGGTGCAGCCGAGCAGACGAGTGCCGACCAGATTGTTGTTCGTGTGAACACCTTGAAGAACAACATCAACTCGAACAAGCGTTCGATGCAGTTGGCTCTCAACTCGCTGAAGGTGCTGCTGGATGTGCCTGTTGAGACGGAGTTGACGCTCTCGACGACGTTGGACAATATGCTATCGGCAGAGGCCGTGCTGAACTTACTTGGCGAGGAGTTCAATATCAACAACAACTTGAGTTATAAGACCTTGCAGAAGAATGTAGACTTGGCGAAGACCAATGTGCATTTGGCTGCGTGGGCTTATGGTCCGACAATAGGTGTGGGTTATCAGTATAGCGATCAAGAGTATTACGGCAGCGGTGGTTTCCGTATGACGCCTCCTCATGCAATCTCAGTAACGGTATCTATGCCGTTGTGGTCATCGGGTAAGCGTGCAGCCACGATGGTAGACAAGAAGATTGCTCTGGAAGAGGCTCGCAACACTTTGGCCGAGACAACGGATAATCTTGGTATTCAAGACCAGCAGTTGCGCTATAATCTGCAGAACGCTTTCGAGACCTACTTGACGGAGAAAGAGAATATGGATGTGACGCAACGCGTGTTCCAATCGACTACGAACAAGTATAACTATGGTGCGACATCTAACCTTGAGTTGGTTAATGCGAGCAACGATGTTATCACGGCTCAATCGAGTTATGTACAAGCCGTGCTGACTCTCGTGAATGCCGAGGTAGAATTGGATAAGTTCCTTAATAACTAACAAGGATAACAACAACGAAAACAATGAAATGATTATATGAAAAAAGGATTTATTTTAGCAACCGCAGTAATGGTATTAGTCGGTTGCGGTAGCAAGCAAGAGACGACAACAGAGACCACTGCAGAGCGTGTAGAGGTAGTAGAGTTGACTACACTTCATCCTCGTGAGATTCAGCGTGAGATATCTCTCTCGTCGAACCTGATGGGTTATGAGACAGTGAATGTAGCGCCATCTATTACGGGTAAGATAGAGCATATCTATGTAGAAGTGGGCGACCGTGTGCAGAAAGGTGCAGACCTTGTACGCATGGACCAACAGCAATACAAGACTACGAAACTGAGTGTAGCGAACCTTGAGACCGAGATGGCTCGTATGGAAGGTTTGATACAAACAGGTAGTGTATCGCAACAGTCGTACGACCAGACGAAGTTATCGCTTGACCAGACGAAAGAGAATCTCGATTTCCTGCAGAAGAACACTTATGTGAAGGCAGACTTCTCGGGTGTTATCTCGGCAAAGAACTATGAGGATGGTGAACTCTATAGCGGTTCTCCTATTGTAGTGCTGACGCAAGTAGACAAACTGAAGACCTTGGTTGCTATTCCTGAGTCGTATATTCCATTGGTGAAGGCAGGTATGAAGTTGACTTTGAAGTCGGATGTATATCCTGACAAGACTTTCCCTGCTACTATCGAGGTTGTTTATCCGACAGTAGACGCATCGACGCACACATTCCAAGTGAAGGTCGTAGTGCCTAACAAGAGTGGATTGCTTCGCCCAGGTATGTATGTTACCACAACGATTGGTTTGGGCAAGGCTACTATTATGGCGGCTCCTTACTCAACGGTATTGAAATTGATTGGTGCAAACGACCGTTATGTATTCATCAACGACAATGGCTACGCAAAGCGTGTTAGCGTGGAGATGGGTCAGCGTTTTGGCGACGATGTAGAGATTACGGCACCTGAGATTGTAGACGGTGTAGAACTCGTAACAAAAGGCGAGGCTCGATTGGTAGACGGTGTGAAGATAGTTGTGGGTGAGACTGCAGCAGAATAAATAGTTCAATTTGTAAAAATTAACAACCATGGCAATATATAAATCAGCCGTCCAAAAGCCTGTAACCACAGCGCTTATCTTTGTGGCTGTAATCATCATTGGTATATTCTGCTATGTGCAGTTGCCAATTGACCAATATCCAGAGATGGACCCACCGTATATCACGGTGATGACGACCTACGCAGGCGCGTCAGCGTCGGAGGTAGAGACGAACGTGACGAAGGTGATGGAGAACTCGTTGAACTCTGTCGACCACTTGAAGGAGATTACTTCTCAATCGAAGGATAACATCTCGCAGGTGACATTGGAGTTTGAGTGGGGTACGGAACTAGAGGAGATAGTGAACGATGTGCGTACTTATGTGGACCTTGTGAAGGATGACCTTCCTGACGGATGTTCGAACCCTATCATCTTGCGTTTGTCGACCTCAATGATGCCAGTTATCCAATATGCAGTCACTGCGAAAGAGTCGTACCCTGCATTGGATAAGTTGCTGGACGATGAGATTATTCCTCAGTTGAACCGAGTAGACGGTATCGGAAACTTGACCGTATCGGGTGAGCCAAAACGATATGTATATGTATATCTTGACCAGCAGAAGTTGGACGCTTACGGACTGACCGTAGAGAGCGTGGGTAATGTTATCTCAGCCAACAACTTGAACATGTCATCGGGTACTGTAAAACTACAGAAAGAGCAGTATCAGATGGAGGTTCGTTCGGAGTATGTAGAGTCTTCGGAAATCAATGACTTGGTGGTAACTACTACGGCAGATGGTCGTCAGGTGTATGTACGCGATATAGCGACCGTGAAAGATACCATCAAGGAGTTGTCGTTGGACGAGAAGACCGATGGTATTGAGTGTGCTCGTTTGATGATTACGAAGCAGACGGGTGCTAACACGGTGCAGATATGTCGTGATGTCCGCAAAGAGATTGCTGAGATACAAAAGACACTGCCGAGTGATATTAAGTTCAAGTTGATTTACGACTCGTCGGAGACGATTGAGAACTCTATTGACTCGTTGAAAGAGTCTATCGCTTATGCATTGCTCTTTGTGGTGCTCGTCGTGCTATTCTTCTTGGGTCGTTGGCGTGCGACATTGATTATTGGTTTGACGATTCCTATATCGTTGATTGTAGCGTTTATCTACCTGAAGTTGGTAGACTCTTCCTTGAACATCATCTCACTGTGTTCGTTGACCGTGGCTATTGGTATGGTGGTGGACGATGCGATTGTGGTGTTGGAGAACATCACGAAGCACGTAGACCGTGGTGAGAATCCTCGTGAGGCCGCCATCTATGCAACGAATGAGGTGTGGGTATCGGTTATTGCCACAACGCTTGTGTTGGCAGCCGTGTTTATCCCATTGACGACACTGAACGGCATGGCGGGTGTATTGTTCCATGAGTTGGGTTGGATTGTGACCATAGTAACGACCACATCTACCTTGATTGCTATCTCGCTGACGCCTATGTTGGCAAGTAAATTGCTGAAGCCTCGTCAGGTGCATGTAGACGAGAACGGTAACTTGATAGATGATGGTGCCAAGAAGACATGGTACGATAAGACGGTGGTTCGTGGTTTGGACTGGGTAGACGATAAGTATGCGAAGGCTCTTGCCTGGTGCTTGAATCATAAAGCCGTTGCATTCAGTGGACTATTCTTGTTCTTTGCCCTCACGATGATACCTGCCTTGACGGGTAAGATTGGTACGGACTTCATGCAGCAGCAAGATAACGGTCGTATGTCGGTTACTATCAAGTTGCAGCGTGGTACTCGTATTGAAGAGACCTTGAAGACGGCTCGTGCGTTGGAGGCTCGTTTCACAGAACTGGTACCTGAGATACAGTTGATTTCGACCTCAGCGGGTTCGAACGATGACTCGGGTCTATCGGCATTGTTCTCGTCGACCATGAACAACACTATCTCGATGACTATCCGTTGTAATAAGAAGTATGAGCGTGAGCGTAGTATCTTCGATATTGCGGAGGTTCTCCGTCAAGAGATTGCCAAATATCCAGAGATTACCGACTACCAAGTAAGTACATCAACCGGTGGTGGTGGTATGGCATCGAACTCGGTGGATGTGGAGATATATGGCTATGACTTCGATGCTACCTCTATGTTGGCAGAAGAGATACAGAGCAAGTGTAACCACGAGGTGAAAGGTGCTCGTGATGCGACCATCTCTCGTGATGATGAGCGTCCTGAGATAAAGATTATCGTAGATAAAGAGAAGGCTACTCGTTTAGGCTTGACACCTGCAACAATCTCGACCTATCTGCGTAACCGTGTCAACGGTATGTCGTGCGGGTATTTGAAGGAAGATGGTTCGGAGTATAATATCCTCTGCCGTCTGCAAGAAGACGACCGCAACACGATACAAAAGATACAAGACTTGACTATTCCTACGCCAACAGGCAAGAGTGTTAAGTTGTCGGAGGTATGCTCGATAGGTGAGTATTGGACACCTCCTACGATTGAGCGTAAGTTACGTCAGCGTATTGTGACGGTATCTGTTACTCCGTATAATGTGCCTCTGGGTGAGTTGGCTCAAACCATACAGACCCAGGTGATTGACCAATTGGATGTACCACAGGGTGTAACGATTCGTATCGCCGGTGACTATGAAGACCAACAAGAGACGTTCGGCAAGATGGTATGGCTTGCGGCTTTGATTGTGCTGCTTGTTTATATTGTGATGGCCAGTCAGTTTGAGTCGTTCAAGAAGCCGTTCGTCATCATGTTTACTATCCCATTTGCCTTGTCCGGTGTGGTAATGGCATTGTGGATGACGGGTCGTTCGTTGGATATGATTGGTGCGTTGGGATTGATTATGTTGGTGGGTATCGTAGTAAAGAACGGTATTGTGCTGATCGACTATACGGACCTGCTGCGTGAACGAGGCGTAGAACTGAATAAAGCCGTTGTTGACGCGGGTCGAAGCCGTATGCGTCCTGTGCTGATGACCGCCTTCACGACCATCCTTGGTATGGTGCCTATGGCAGTATCTTCGGGTGAAGGTTCTGAGATGTGGCAACCGATGGGTATTGTGGTTATTGGAGGTTTGACGGTATCTACCTTCCTTACCTTCTTCATGGTTCCGACCCTCTATGCCGCCATGTCGAAGCACGGTGAGCGTGACCGTATATCGGGAATGCGTAAAGGGTTTATCTTCATGAACATCAAGTTGAAGAAGAACAAGAATAAGAATAACGATGCAGAGGCTGCAGCAGAAGCAGAAACGCATGTATTCCCTGAGACAACGCCAACAGACCAGAAATAATAACTAATAGTAGTGGGTGCTACGAAGGTAGCACTTACTACTATCCTAATACGATAGAATATGAAATCAGTAATGATAGTCTTTAATCAAGCGAACACGGAGCGTGTGGAGTATATGCTTGATATGTTGAATATCCGTGGGTTCACTTTCTTTGAGCAAGTTCAAGGTCGTGGGACACACGATGGCGACCCTCGCCGTGGTACTCATGCATGGCCAGAGATGAACTCGTGCGTTATTACCATTGTTGAGGACGATAAGGTGCAAGAACTGCTGGATGCTGTGGAGAAACTTGATATGCGTAATAAGGAGGTAGGTGTTCGTGCCTTCGTATGGAATATTGAGGCTACGGTATGATTAATCATTTGACAATTTGACAATTGACAATTTGACAATTGACAATTTAGGAAAGAACAACTTCATACAGTGAAAGTTGAAAGTGAATAAAATTGGGAAGAGCGTATTCCAAAAGGGATACGCTCTTCTTTTTGTATTGCTACGATAGTTATGCCAATAACGCCAACTACCGTAATTAACAGCCGTATTACTTTACAAGTGCGGCGGTGTCGGAGGCAATCATCAACTCCTCATCGGTAGGAATGATGCATACCTGCACCTTGCTTTCTGGAGTAGAAAGGATGGCCTCTTTGCCACGCGTTGCGCTATTGACTTCTTCGTTGAGGGAGATGCCCAGATAGGAGAGACCTTTGATAATCTCGCCACGGATATAGGTATCGTTCTCGCCGATGCCACCGGTGAAGACGATGATATCCACGCCGTTCATAGCCGCAGCATAAGCACCGATGTACTTGATTACGCGATAGATGAACATCTTACGAGCGAGGTCGGCACGATGGTTACCAGCTTTTACGGCAGCATCGATGTCACGAGCATCGGAAGAGACACCTGATACACCTGCAAGTCCCGACTTCTTGTTTACCAAAGTAGAGAACTCCGAGGTAGAGAGGTGTTCTTTGTCCATGATATACATTGCAGCGCCGAGGTCGAGGTCGCCTGCGCGCGTACCCATCATTAATCCCTCAACAGGGGTGAGACCCATACTTGTATCGACCGACTCTCCATGGAGAACAGCAGCACAACTGCCTCCGTTGCCGATATGGGCAGTGATAACTTTCTTGTCCTTTGGATTAACGCCTAAGAACTCGCATACACGCTTCGATACATAGCGGTGAGAGGTGCCATGGAAGCCGTAACGACGGATAGCATATTTCTCGTAGAGTTCGTAAGGCAGAGCGTACATATAAGCATAATCGGGCATTGTCTGATGGAAAGCGGTATCGAATACAGCCACTTGAGGTACACCAGGCAAGGTCTTGCTGATAGCGTCAATACCTTTGAGGTTAGCAGGGTTATGCAGAGGAGCGAGGTCGGCACATTGCATAATCTCTTTGCGAACCTCGTCGGTGATGAGTACCGACTTATTGAAGCGCTCGCCACCATGCACAACTCGGTGACCAACAGCGTTAATCTCGCTGAGGCTCTTGATGCAACCGAGTTTAGCATCGGTAAGGGTATTCAAAATAAGTTCGATTCCGACAGTATGTTCGGGCATTGACTTATTGATTTGCACTTTCTCTCCGTTGGGTAACTTAACCATGAGGAAAGAGTCGGGCAGACCAATCTTCTCGACGCCACCTTGGGCAATGACTTCTTTCTTCTCTATCTCGAATAGTTTATATTTGATAGAGGAACTACCACAGTTTAATACTAATATTTTCATAGTGTATGCTTATTTAATAGCTTGGTTAGCCGTGATTATGATCATTTGTACGATATCATCTACCTTGCAGCCACGGCTGAGGTCGTTGACAGGAGCAGCGATGCCTTGGAGGATAGGACCAATGGCATTAGCGCCCGAGAAGCGTTCAACCAACTTATATCCGATGTTACCTGCTTGCAAGTCAGGGAAGACGAGTACATTGGCTTTACCTGCGACCTTAGAACCAGGTGCTTTGGTAGCAGCCACGCGCTCCACGAGAGCCGCATCGGCTTGCAGTTCGCCATCGATATCGAGTTCAGGAGCCAACTCTTTAGCGAGTTTGGTAGCCTCTGTTACCTTATCTACGAGTTCGTGCTTTGCCGAGCCTTTGGTAGAGAAAGAGAGCATAGCGACGCGCGGTTCGATACCTGCGAGTGTGCGTGCTGTTTCGGCAGTAGAGATAGCAATCTGAGCCAACTCTTGTGCGTTAGGGCAAGGATTGACGGCACAGTCGGCAAAGACTAAGAAGCCGTGTTCGCCTAACTGCTCTGCAGGAGTGAACATCAAGAATGCGCCTGATACGATTGATACGCCTGGTTTGGTCTTCAGTATCTGGAAGGCAGGACGGATGGTGTCGGCCGTAGTACCACGAGCACCAGCCAATTCGCCATCGGCATCGCCATTCTTTATCATCAAGCAGCCAAGATAGAGAGGGTCTTGTGCTTTGACGCGTGCCTCTTCCTCTGTCATACCTTTTTTCTTACGGAGTTCGTAGAGGAGTTGCGAATAGGTTTCCATACGAGGGTCTGTCTTAGGGTCGAGAATCTCGGCTTGTGCGATGTACTCATATCCTTTATCCTTAGCCATCTGATGAATGGTGTCAGGATTGCCAATCAAGATAAGGTTGGCTACTTTGTCACGAAGGATGATGTTTGCAGCCTCAAGAGTACGAGGTTCGTCTCCTTCGGGCAACACGATGCGCTGCGGATTAGCTTGCGCACGTTTGAGCATTTGTTGTAATATGTCCATTGTTATAATTAAAAATAGAATTGTTATGCTTTTTTCTTCTTGAGTTTCTTGACTTCTGATTCGAGTCGAGCAATCTCTTTTTCTTGATTATTGATAGTGGTGAGCAACTCGTTGAGTTCCTCATTCTCGATGGTCGTAGGATATTGTTCATCGACCAATTGAAGGAAGTCGGCAAGAACATTCATATAGTTAGTGAATGCCTCGTAGGCCGACTCGTAATTGGTGCCTGCTGCATCGATATGATTCATGAAGCGAAGGTGGTCGACCGACTGGAGCAATTGCCAATCCCGCTTGAGTCTCTTATCTTGGCAGAGGTGCACACGTTCGGCCACTGCATAGAGTTTGCTGATGGCCTCTTGCTGCAGGTCGTTACCGTTATATGGAGCAAGGTCTTTGGCTTCGCCTGCCCATGTGAGAGGGTATGGCACTGAGACAGAATCGACAGCGTTCAGTTTCTTGGCAACCTCTTGCGGCATCATGAAGCCGATGTTTTTCTCGAGCAGATAATAAGGTAGGGCTTTCATGAAGTCGAAGATACCCGTACCTGCTTGTTGGCGGATACCGAAGGTCTCTGCTCCCATCCAGATATTGACGATGGGCTCTTCTTGCGGTAGGTCGGCAATAATCTGTGCAAACTTAGGCGCATCCATAGAGTAATGGTGCCAAGTATAGTCGGAGAAGTGGAAAGCGAGTTCATCGCTTAGCGCCGTGTTGCGAAGGAGCACTTTGAGTCGAGGTGCAGCCACCGATGAATATACATAGTTAGGCGATTTCCAACTCAGGATATGTTTAGCCCCTTCCGTCATGACGACCTTGTAGCCCAACTTAGCAAGAGCCTCAGCAATCTCGTCGGAGTAGAGCAATTCGGTATTCCATACGGAGGTCGATTTCTGCCCGAACAGTTCTTGTGTGAGATGTTGATGGAGACGGAGTTGTTCCTCAAACTCATTCTGGTTATATACGGAAGCGAGTGAGTAGGCATAGGGTGTTGCCACAAATTCTACGCACTTGGTGTCTGCCAGTTCTTTGAGGAGGTCGATCATCTCGGGCACGAACTGCTCAAGCATCTCGAGCATGATACCCGATACGCTGATTGCACATTTGAAGTTGCCATTGGACACTTGTATCATCTCTTTGATGGTGCGGCAGAGTGGCATATACGATGTTTGGCAAAGCCACGAGATATTGTCCTCGGTTTGCAGGTCATCGTAGTAATAATGGTCTTGCCCAATTTCAAAGAAGCGGTAGCGTTTGAGTCTATACGGTGCATGTAGACTGAAACAGAAGCATATATTTTTCATACTATTCTAATTTTCTTGTTATAGGGTATGGTTAATTACACCATCGTAGATGGCTCTTACTTTGAGTCCTGCGTCATACCAACGGATATTGCCGACCTCTTCTCGTCCAAGTTCCCGAAGGCTCTTGTACATTGCGGGGTACTTGACGATAGAGTAGATGGCATCGGCCATGGCATCGATATCCCAATAGTCGGTTTTGATGGCATGTTGGAGTATCTCGGCACAGCCTGACTGTTTGGAGATGATGGTAGGAGTGCCTACCTGCATGGCCTCGAGCGGCGATATACCAAATGGTTCGGAGACGGAAGGCATGATGTAGACATCGCTTTCTGCAAGCATCTCTTGCACTTGTCGTCCGCGAAGGAAACCCGTGAAGTGGAATCGGTCGGCTATGCCTCGTTGCGCAACGAGGTCGATCATCTTATTCATCATATCGCCCGAACCTGCCATAACGAAGCGGACTCCGTTTGTCTTTTGCAGTACGCGTGCGGCTGCTTCGACAAAATACTCTGGACCTTTCTGCATCGTGATACGACCGAGGAAGGTTACCACCTTGTCTTTTCGTGGAGTCTTGACAAACGATTCGACATCTTTGAGCGGTTCGACGGCGTTGTGTACGGTAGAGACTTTTCGAGGGTCTTGTCCATATTTCTCGATGACCGTTTGGCGGGTGAGGTTACTGACGCACATGATATGATCTGCCTCGTCCATACCTCTTTTCTCGATAGCATAGACCGTAGGATTGACATTACCACGGGAACGGTCGAAGTCGGTAGCGTGCACATGTATGACGAGCGGTTTGCCCGATATATGCTTAGCAAAGACGCCCGCTGGATAGGTGAGCCAATCGTGCGAGTGGATGATATCGAAGTCGAGTTGATGAGCAAGAACGCTTGCCACGGCTTCGTAGTTACCAATCTCCTCGAGGAGGTTATCGGGATAACGTCCTGAGAAGTTGACACATCCGAGGTCATCGGTGCCGATGCGGCGGTAATCGTAGTGTATGCCTTGTCGGAGGTAGAAGTACTCGTCGGCACTCATGCGTCCTTGCAGGCGCTGGTTGACATACTCCCACGAGTTTTCTTTCCAGACGATAGGTACGGTGTTGGCTCCGATGATGCGTAAGAACGATTGGTCTTCGTCACCCCAAGGTTTGGGAATAACGAAGGTGATATGCATATCGGGTTGCTGAGCCATACCCTTGGTGAGTCCATAACTAGCAGTACCAAGTCCTCCTAATATATGCGGTGGAAATTCCCACCCGAACATTAATGCTTGCATAGTCGGGGTATATTAGTTGTTATTATCATCGTCGTTCCATTGTTGGAGTGTGTGCATGACGCTGATGACGGCAGCCACACTGGGTGCAAAACTCATGCCTCCATGTCCTTTGTATGGCGGGTTTCCGTCGTACAATTCATTGAGTGTGCCGATACAGAGTTCTGACATCTCTTCCTCGTATCCAACCAATACTCGCTCCACGAAACTGCGTCCGCTGTGTTTGTAGAGGTCGAGGTATGCCGTAACATACGCCGCAATAGTACAGGGCCATACGGGTCCGTTGTGGAAATTGCGGTCACGCTCTAACTGTCCGCCAACATAGTTGGGTCGATAGTTACCACTCTTAGGCGAGAGGGTACGCAGCCCTCGTGGCGTGAGCAGTTCTTTGGTGCAAATATCGACTACTGCTTTGCGCTGTTTGCGGTCGAGTGGCGAATAGGGCAGCGATGCAGCCCATATCTGATTGGGTCGTACCTCTCGGTCTTTGTACGCATCGACCACATAGTCGTAGAGATAGAGCCCATTCCAGAAGGTAGCGACAAACGAGTTCTTTGCCAATCCAGCCTGCGACTCGAGTAGGTCGGCCTCATGATTGCGTTGCAGTTCGCGCAAGAGCGATGCTGTAAAGCAGAGTGCGTTATACCAGAGTGCGTTTATCTCAACCACATAACCCGTACGAGGCGTGATGGGTCGTCCGTTCTCAACGGCATTCATCCATGTAGCCGGTTGCTCCGTGCCATTGACATAGAGAAGTGCGTTGGCGTGCACCCAAACGCGAGGATGGCGTTGTTTGCGGATGAAGTCCAT
The DNA here is from genome assembly GCA_964398075.1 of uncultured Bacteroides sp. Classification (GTDB taxonomy): domain Bacteria; phylum Bacteroidota; class Bacteroidia; order Bacteroidales; family Paludibacteraceae; genus Colicola. Next base: position 14,320 of record CAYNMA010000022.1, read on the forward strand.
TATATTCTCACAGATTTCACCATACTTATCGGCAGCCTCTTTGAGGGAGTAATAGAGGGCATACTGCTGAATAGCGCGTATGAACCAGAGCAACACATCGGGTTCATCCATGCCCTGTAACTTATTCGGTGCTAATGGGTCGGCGAGGAAGTCGTTAACCTCTTCGAGAGCCGTTTTGTCCATTATGGCTTCCCAATACTCGGGGCGGTTGATCATGAGGGTACACGAAGGCAATGCGAAGAACTGCTCTCGAGCCGTAGCATGAAACCATGGGTAGCCTGCAAGCAAGTGGCACTTATCGCCTTCACGCTTATAGAACTGCCCTGCGGAGTTCTTGAGGCAGGCGAACATATCGGTGCGGACGATGCGTCGTTCGATCTCTTTGTCCCAAATAGACTTGAGTTTAGTTACGGTAGCCGGTGTGATACCTGCAGCGAAGATGACGGATTCGCCTTTCTTCATGGGCAACTCGAAATAACCAGGCACGAGAAGGTCCTCTTTATAGTCGAAGCCTCGTTCACGCTCTTTCATATACTCTATGTTCTTGTACCACATTGGGTTATGCTGATACTCGACAGCCTTTGAGAACTGCATATAGAGCGTTGGGAAGTTCGGATACATCTGACAGGCGCCACCATTGGTGACGGGTGTACAGTCGGTATTGGCTTGGCTGTTCTCTGTGGTGAGTGCATTGACACTACGGAACGCAAGGAACGGACGGAAGCGTAGGCGTGTGGGCGAATGGGCTTCAATGAGGGTATAACGAATGAGTACTCGTGGTTCAAAACTAACGAGCATACGTTCTTTCGCTAGTATGACTCCGCCGACACGATAGGTGGTGCGACTTATGACATTGCAGTCGAACTCACGGATATACTTATGTCCGTTTGGCGAGAAGTTATTGTCGCCATACTGATGTATGCCTAAGTTGAACTCGGCACCATGTTGAATGACTGTTTCGTCGAGCGAACTGAGAAGGACATAGTTGTCGTCGCTCAACTCGGGCAACGGGAGAACGAGTTGCCCATGATACTTGCGGGTATTACAGTCGACCAGCGTGGTACTGTTGTAGGCACCTGCTCGGTTGGTACGAATCATCTCTTTGCTTAGAGAACGCTCGAGGTTGTTAAGCAGTGTCTTATCGAAATTGAGGTATGACATAGATTAATCAATTATATTTGCCATCAAATCGCATTTGTGCATCGTTGACGAACTGGCGTATCTGCTGTTCGTTGTCCTTGCGGCATATCAGCAGTGCGTTGTCGGACTCTGCAACGATGAAATCGTTGAGACCTTGAATGACTGCCAGTTTGTCTTTAGGTAGCACGATGATGTTATCGTGACTATCGTATAGAGCCGTTTCGCAGCGGAGAGTGACATTGCCGTAAGGGTCTTTTTCGGACTGTTCGTAGAGCGAGCCCCACGTACCAAGGTCACTCCAACCGAAGTCGGCTTCAAGGACATAGACATTATCGGCTTTCTCCATGAGTCCGTAGTCGATAGAGATATTGTCGCAAGAAGGGAACATATCCTGTATGAAGGCGTCTTCTTGCGGCGTTGCCATATAGTCACGACCTGCTTGGAACTTGTTCCATATATGTGGAACATAGGTTTGCAGCGCATGGGTGATGGCTTGCAGGTTCCATAGGAACATACCCGAGTTCCATAAGAACTCGCCCGACTTGAGGAACATCTCCGCCAACTCACGGTTCGGTTTCTCGGTGAAGGTCTTTACCTTGTTGATGCCACGCAGTTGACTATCGGTATCTATTTGTATATACCCATAGCCTGTCTCGGGTCGTGTAGCCTTGATACCGAGCGTGAGCAGGACATCGTTATTGCTTATGAAATCGAGTCCCGTAGCAATAGTCTGACGGAAGGTCTCCTCTTGCAGCACGAGGTGATCGGAAGGTGCAATGATGATATTGGCTTTATCGGTAAGAGCCTGAATACGCGCCACAGCGTAAGCGATACAAGGAGCGGTGTTGCGTCGTGCAGGTTCGCAGAGTACTTGACGCTCATCCATCCATGGGAAAGAGTCGAGCACGAGTTGCTTGTATTGCACATTGGTGACGATGATGACATTGCTCTTAGGGATGAGCGGAAGAAGACGATCGACAGCAAGTTGCAAGAGCGATTTTCCCGTTCCAAAGAAATCGAGGAACTGTTTGGGTTTATTCTGTCGGCTGTAGGGCCAGAATCGGCTACCTACACCTCCTGCCATGATGACGCAGAAGTTATTGTTGATGTTAGTTGACATATTAAGGTACTATTGTAAAAGGTTAAACATCTGTTTTTCAATGACTAATACCTTTACAGAAAGGATTCAGCGTAAGGTCGCAGCTATTCCCTTATTTTTTGCGCTAAGGTAGTACATATTTTTGGGACTTGCAAAGGGTAAGGTTTATTTTTTTAGAGATGTTATATGGCGGAAAATGTGTAGTAATTGACAGTGAGGGCTTGAAGGATGGTTGATTAGGGATGTTCTAAAAATTCCACAAATCATCTCAAAAGCAATTTTTAGAACATCCCTTTAGTAGGTTAACCGGAGAAGAAGGTGTATGTCGGTTCGACGGTTGGAGGCAAGGTCTTGTGTGGTGGTCCATTGGTTGGAATAGACTGTTTGTGAGACTTTGCAATAGATAGCCCAATGGTGATTGATCTTATAGCGCAGGTTAAGGTAATAACGAGCGCCAATGCCGTATACGGCAGGGATAGAAAAAGCATAGAGTACATCATTCTCATAAGTGTAGAAACGGTTTTGATAATCGGGTGCATAAAAGGCTTGCAGACGCAGTTGGAGCAGAATAGGCACTCGCTGGAATTGGTAGGAGCAGTCCTCGGCGAGCATCACGCCGAAAGTCGGTTTCGGTTCTTCCTCTTCCTTGGCGATACTTCCTTCGAGTTGCGTCCGCAGTCGCCATCCTAAGCGTTGCCAATCGAGGTAATATCGGAGATAAGCACGAGTGCGGTCGGCTTTCTCTTTGACTCGTGCTCGCCACTGCATCTGGAGTTCCTCGGAGGTAGCAAAGTCGGCTTGGAGCAAAGCATCAACCCCTGTGGAGGGTGTCTTGATGCCGTACTTAGGATAGCGGAACGAGAACACATCGGTATATGCCGAGAAACGCCAGCTGGCAACGAGACTCACTTCGGTGCCAAGATAGATTCCGTGTTCATCATTGTTACGCGACGACTCGCCAAAGGCATTGGCATTGAACACATCGTAAGTGGGTGAATAGTAGCGATAAATGGCAGAGAAGACGAGGTCGTTGATAGGAGCAAGACGGAATCCTGTGATATTAGCGAAGCCCCAACGACGGTTCTGCGCTGTAGCCACTTCGCCAAAGAGCGAGAAGCGTTGCCTACTCCAACGGTAATTGAGTCCTGCTGCGAACTGTTCTTTTCCTTGAAAATAGTTGGCGTTATAATAATTGGCATCTGGCACAAGACGGTGGTTGAAGAGTGTCTCTTTGAGCGTCAGTCCAAACTTCACTTGTTTGTAATGGGCAGAGAGGTTCATAGCGACGGTGTGCTGCCAAACAGCCTGTTTATGGGCAATCTCGCTGTCAGTACGATGGTAACCTGTGGTCTGGACAGAAGGGAAGGTAGCATCGTCTCGGAGATTGGCATCGACCCTGCGTGCCGAATAGAGGGCTGTCAGTTCGATGTTTGACCAAGAGAGTGTAGCCGCTGTTCCACGGTAGAAGTTATACTCCTGCGTAGAGAGATGGCGAGTGATGCCTTCTCGTTGTCGACCTGCCACCGCCACCTGTTTACCGCCTATAAAGGTAGGACTTCCAAGGACTAGTCCGAGTCCGAAGGTAGCACGATAGTCGCCTATGATCCATTTGGTGAGGTGTCGGGAGAGTTGATTGAACTGCACAAAACCGCCATAGTAATCGAAACCGTAGGTCTTCGTATTCCACCAAGGCTCGCCTGGGTCACGCTCCATGGCACAGCCAAACTGGACATGATTGGCATCGCACAAGTATTTGAGGGAGAGATAGAATGGGTCGTATTCTTTGCTTTCAAGGTTACGTGCATCGGCACGGAGTGTAAGTTTGTGTTTGGCATTATGGAAGTCCTCCCGCCAATAGATGGTCTGTTCTGTGGAGCGAGGACCAATATAGACAAATGGGAGCATATTGCGGATATCATAGGACTTGAGTGATGGGATGAGTTGTAGTTCATAGAGTGAATGTATTTCTCGTTGGTAGGCATATAGTAGTATGGCATCGATCTGTTCCTGCGAGAGGAAAGGGAGTTGTTGTAGTTGTTTTTCGGTTGCATCGTTGAGGTTTATTGGTTGTTCACGAAGGGTTTGTAATTCTTGTTCGAGCGTTTCTAAGTCGACATCTACATCGTTCTCGAGCGCCGTCTCATAGATATCCTGAATGATCAGTTCGAGCGGCATAGAGGTATCGATGTTCTGCGCAGAAAGGCATCCGAGGCAGAGGGAAACGGCGATACACAGCAATATGTTGCGTATCATTTCCATGCGTAGGCTAATTGGCAGAGGAACGTGACGCCAAGCACGGGGTGCATCTCCGCCAATATGTTCGCTTGGAAGCCCGAGAAGTGGAGTCCTATACCCAGACAGGAGACGACATAGCGATAGTAGTAGACTCCTATCTTGAGCGTAAGTTGCTGGATTGCTTCCCATTCGTAGCCTGTAGCGATGCGGAAGGTGTTGTTGACGTCGTAGTCGGCTTGCACATCCCATCGCATGTCTTTCCGAAAATGGTAGTCGAACCCTAAGGAGTAGATAGCGGGTAGGAGTCGGCGTGTCTCGGTTAGTTTGAGCGATTGGATAAAGGGGTTAAAGGTCTGAAATCCAAGTGCAAACTTCGGCGTTATGTTCACGACCGTGCCTAACTGCGGCACGGCAGTACATCGGTATCCGACACTCTCGCCACCATAGACGCAGATGAGGTTGGCTTGTAGTCCTAAGGAGAAGCGTCCAAACTTACGCGCCAACGCAACAGCCGCCATCATCTCGGAGTACTGACCGTATCCAAAGAACGAATAGGCGAGTCCTACATTGACATACGGATTGGTGTAGGACGCCTGCACGAGTTCGGTGGATAGTGCTGCGGTGAGGTATTTATTCTCATATTGCAGTGCCACAGAGAAGCGTTCGTCTTGCACCATCGAGGCAGGGTTGTGGAACGCAGCCCAATAGTCGGTTCGTGCGGTGGCGGTATTGGCAATGAAGGGACTACTCGGCAATACCTCGGTTATCTGCGCTGCAATGGGTAGGCAGAAGATAAACAAGAGCGAAAATCCGAATAGTAGGCGTTTCTTCATGGCAAGTAGGCGTCTATCCAAGGCGGTTATAGCAACATCGCAATGGCTCGTTTGAGGGCGGTGATGAAGATATCGACCTCCTCTTTTGTGTTATAGAGAGCGAACGAGATTCGCACCGTACCTGGACAGTGGAGATAATCGATAAGCGGTTCGGCGCAGTGGTGACCCGTACGAACGGCAACACCTTGTTGGTCGAGCAAGACGCCTACATCGTAAGGATGGGCACCCTTGACATTAAACGAGATGGCACCAGCCTTAGGTTGCCCTTGTGCGTAGACATGTACCTGCGGTATGGCAAGCAACTGCTGCTCGGCATATTGGGCAAGTTCTTGCTCGTGCTGACAGATAGTCGGCATACCTATCTTTTGCACATACTCGAGGGTTTTCATGAAAGCGTACGAACCAATGAAGTTAGGCGTTCCTGCCTCGTACTTATACGGAAGCGTGTTGTAGGTGGTCTTCTCGAACGAGACATGCTCTATCATCTCGCCGCCTCCTTCGGCAGGAGGTAAGGTATTGAGCCACTGCTCTTTGCCATAGAAGATACCCAGTCCTGTAGGTCCATACACCTTGTGGGCAGAGAAAGCAAGGAAGTCGCAATCGAGGTCCTGCACATCGATAGGCAGATGCGGTGCTGACTGAGCTGCATCGATACAAACAGGGATGGCATGTTCGTGGGCAATGCGAATAATGTCCTTCACAGGATTGATGATACCTAACACATTGCTTACCTGCGCCACACTGACAAGCCGTGTATGTTCGTTCAGCATGTTTTGGAAAGCATCTATATCGAGGGTTAGGTCGTCTTTCAAAGGGATAACCCGTAAGGTGGCTTGCTTGCGCTGACAGACCATCTGCCAAGGGACGATGTTGGAATGGTGCTCCAACTGCGAGACAATGATCTCATCGCCTGGTCGGATGCCATATTCGCCAAAGCAGTATGCCAACATATTGATAGAGTCGGTAGTGCCTTTGGTGAAGATGATGGAGTTAGGCGACTCAGCACCAATGAACTGCGCCACTGTCTTACGCGCCTCTTCATGTTGGGTCGTGGCCACCTGACTGAGGTGATGAACACCCCGATGGATGTTGGCATTGAAGTGCGAATAGGCATAAACAATAGCGTCGAGCATGGTCTTCGGTTTCTGGCTCGTGGCAGCATTATCGAAGTAGACAAGCGGTCTGCCATGGACCTTTTCTTCGAGTATGGGGAAATCGTTACGATACATAATCATGGGCGATAGTATGATTGTTCTAATATCTTTTGTGCATCGGGTTCTTGCAAGAGTTCTTGCAGGGTGACCTCTTTGTTGTTTTCCATATAGGCTTTGCATATCCGCCAGCCGGTCCATGTGCCTAATCGTGCAGGGGCATCTTGACTTATCTCGCTGGTGAAAGGTCCATCGTTGAGATAGGAAGTGAGTACCATGCTCTCCGAACGGAAGAGGTCTTTCTTGTCGATCATTCGTTTCCATATATCGGCTTCATACTTCTCGCACCACGCCCATTGCTGCTGGGTGTAACCCATTATCTCATACTCGGGTTCGTCGGGGAACAGCAACGAGAGCATATACATCATCTTGCCTCGGTATATCATGTTCTCGAGCAACCGACTCTGCCCGCTGCTGAAAGGCACTTGCCGAAAGAGGTAAGCCGACACTACATCGATGGGGATACACTCCTTGCGCATGGTCTGTTTCTGGTAGTTATACACCACGCGGTTGTAGTACTCATAGTCGCTGCCCAGATACATATCTACGCCTACGGCGATGTCGTTTTCGATAAAGAGTATCGATGCGTTGAAGCCCGAGACAAAGAAGTAGACTGTAGGCACTTGCCAATCGGGATAGAGATACAACAGTCGCGCAAAAGCATCATTGAGCGATTGCTGCAGGTCGCTGATGTCGGCATACTGCCTCAGTACCTCAGCGTTGGTCTGACGAAAACCGTAAACAGTGTCACCCAAGAACTGCGGCAAAGCCTCTTTTAAGTACGCCGTATCGGATGCATACACGCCTAAGATATCCTCGCAGAAGATAGGCATGAAATAGGGATAATCGGCATAGAGGGTGGCTATACCTTGGTCGATAGCCGTGGTATCGAGATGCAACAAGGCACTATCGAAACGCACGATAGGCACTTGCACCGCTTGCACATCCTTGGGGAAATATACACGGCTTGTCTTGCAACCTACTGTAAGACTCAAACACAATAAAACAATAATCTTAGCAAATCTTTCCATCTCTCATCTTTATTACTCGGTCGGAGATAGTGGCAAAATCGGGATCGTGCGTCACGATCACTATCGTCTGACCATATTGGTTACGCATGTCTTGTAGCAGATTTCGCAGTTCCTCTTTGTTGGCACTATCGAGGCTACCCGATGGTTCATCGGCCAGTATCACATCTGGATTCATCATCATGGCTCTTGCTGCCGCCACACGCTGTTTCTCGCCACCGGACAACTCGTTGGGTTTATGCTTCATACGGTCGGCAAGTCCCAGTTGCGTCAGCAGTTCGGCTGCGCGTTCGTGGGCTTTCTTCTGCGAGGTATGGGCAATCAAGGCAGGCATCATCACGTTCTCCACCGCCGTGAACTCGGGTAAGAGTTGGTGGAACTGAAAGATGAAGCCGATATGGTGATTGCGGAACTGCGCCAACTCTTTCTCTTTGAGTGCGAAGAGGTCGACATCGCCAATACGCACGCTGCCGCTGTCGGGTTTATCGAGCGAACCCATGATCTGCAACAGCGTCGTTTTGCCGGCTCCACTTGGACCTACTATCGACACTATCTCGCCCTTGTCGATGTGCAGATTAACACCTTTCAGCACCTCCAAAGAGCCATAACTCTTATGTATGTCAATTACATCTATCATCTTTTTCTGGTTATTTTGTTTCTATCCAATCGATTGCTGCTTCAATGATATCATCTTTGTCTTCGCTTGTGAGTGTGACCTCTCTATCGGGTTCGATGCCCTCTTCTATCAACTGCTTGTCTCTGTCGTACATCCGCACACTCGAGAAACGCACGATCCAACCATTAGGCAGTTCGTAACTCATCGGCATACCGCCTCCACCGCCACTCTTGCCGCCCACGATAAGGGCATTGTCGGCATAACGCATGGCACTGATGAAGAAGTTTGTTGCCGAGTATGCCGATCGGTTCGACAACACCGCTACGGGTCGCAACCACCGCACTGCCATATCCGAGGTGTCGACGGTCACCGCTTGCAAGTCGGAGAAATCGGTATGACCGCTACCTATCTTATGCTGCTGATAACCGACGGTGCGTGTCTCCGAAAAGAACGTTGCCGCCAACTTCCGTGCATACTCGAGGCTGCCTCCACCATTGCTGCGCACATCGATAATCAACCCTTGGCAGTCCTTGAAGTAATGGAGTACATACGCCATGTTCTGCGCCGAGAAACTGTCGGAGAAACTGCTATAACGAATCAGTCCTACACGCCCATCGTCAATACGCTGGTAGATCAACCCTCCTGCTGTGCGATAGTCGGTGGAGAGATACTTATCGGAGTACAACAGACTCGCATCATAATTCGTCGGATATCCATCGCGCCATGAGGTGCAATGCGACACATCAAAAGGCGAATAGAGGTTCACATGCCCATCTTGCAGGCTATCTAACATCGATGCCAATAGGTCGAACAATCCGTATACATCATTGTCAGCAAGGCGCTGTACCTTAGGCAGATACTCGTTGTAGATATCGTTCCAATCGACCTGTTTCTCCTTCATGAAACAGTACTTCGTGTCGATAATCTCCCACAGGGCTTCGAAGTTGCCTTCGGGTGTATCGGCATATTCCTCCTCTACACGGCTCATGCACGACATCATGCAGCAGCACAATACTATGTAAAAGACTCGCTTCACCATCTGTAAGGTCGTATCTTGGTTACATACTGAAAACAGGTTCCTACTACTACCGCTACCTCTTCTCGCCGCATCTGGATACCATGGATAGCATAATGCACAAACTCGTGCCGCACACCTACCACCCATGCCGAATGGCGGAACTGCATATCGAGCGTCAACATCTGACGGACCGTCTGTTTGTTATGAAAGCTGGCAAAAACCAAGCCGTCTGCCACGGCACCGCTCAACTCATAATAACTCTCCCAATACTCGGGCACATATTGCAGTCCCACAGCCAAAGTCATCACCTCATAGCGAACCCGATAATGACTATGCTTACCAGCAAAACGATACGACAGCCCTGCATGCGCACCCACCGACAGTCCTAAGTCCATCGAATAGGGTTTATTCACATTGCTTCCCAGTAATCGACCCGAGTAATCGAGATCAATACACGGTCCTAATGCCATATTGAGTCCTCGTACGCCTATCAACTGCTCGAAGTTATAATCGGCACCCCAACCCGACTGCACGCCAAGGTTGTAGATGATGTTCTGCTTCGGTTTATTGAGGAAGAATGCCCCGTTGAGGTACAACTCTCCACGATGCGTCCAAGCAGAGTCTCGACGAAACATCTGCTCCCATCGGCTGCCCAAGCCCACGGTCTGACCATCATACAACAGCGGCGAGAGGTAGGCATCTTGCTGCCACTTACCTCCGTACGCTGCCCATAATGTACACTCATGCTCCAACCCTTCGGCATGTAACAGACCACTGAAAGGCAAGAAGCAAAATAGTAATATGGTCAGCCGACGCTGCATGATGTTTACGATACTTTCAGCCGTCTACTACCATCCGTTTGAGGTTCAATCGTTACAGCCACCGTATCTTCGGGCAACAACGAGGCGATGATATCGGGCCACTCCACGAGACAGTAACAACCGGAATAGAGATAGTCCTCCGCACCAAAGTCCTGCGCCTCGGTCACCGACTTGAGTCGATAACAATCGAAGTGATAGATGTCCTCTCCCTCGGCATCCTCATAGACATTGACGATAGCAAAAGTGGGACTGTTCACCACATCGGTCACGCCCAGTTCCTCACATAGTGCCTTGATGAAAGTGGTCTTGCCGGCACCCATACTTCCCTCAAAAGCATACACGCGCCGATCGGGATAGACCTCTAAGACACTGCGGAACGGCACTTTTTTGCCCTCGGCGTCGTAGAGAGCCAACACCGAACCGTCTTGCTTGATTGTAAACTCCTTCATAGCCTCTACTATTTGCGTTTCCAGTACTGCGAACGCCCCAAGACGCCCAACTTATCGATCGACCCACGCAGTTTGAGTTGCCCTTTCTCATACGAGATCTTGCCGTGGTAGAAGTTACCCGACTCAGGGTCAAGCACCTTGCCGCCCGTCAATGCCCCATCTTTCTCCACCATATCGCGTATGATAACCATACCCAACACCGGTTTGTCTTTGTCAGCACCCTTGCACTCGATGCACACCACGTCCTCTGTCCCAGGGATAAGCATCGCTGTGATCTTGCCGTAGTATTTCCCGTTCGTACCCTTGTAGATATGCACTACAGAGTAACTCTGTCCGGTCTTATCGTCGACCGTGTACCAATCGCCTAAGATGTTACTGATCTGTGCAGAAACCGAAAAGACGATACTCAGCACGGCTAAAAAAGTTAGAATTCGTTTCATATCTTTATTCCTTTTTGTTCTACTAATACCTTATCTTTCGCCACGGTCAAACGGCATGGATGATTCATCAGTAACGACAGATTGTAGTCGTCGTGCCCTGCAGGGAAGTTGAACGCCACCGGATAGTCGTACTCTGCCACCGTCTGAAGGATAGTCTCCTGCACGGTCTGCCCCATCAGCGGGTCGTCATCGCAATCGGTGAACTGCCCCACAATAAGTCCCGAGAGCGAAGCCAATACACCACTCATACGCAGGTTCTGCATCATCCTATCGATGTGATAGTGGCGTTCAGCGATATCCTCAATAAACAGGATACCTCCTTTCTGCACCGCATAGGGTGTACCTTGCAGACCATACATCACCGACAGATTACCGCCTCGCAACAGTCCTTCCGCTTTGCCACAGCGGTTCAAACGATGAGACGGTAGGGTGTATCGCACATCTTGACCGTCTAACAACGAGTAGAAAGCGTCTTGTGATGCTTGCAAACCTACAGTGAGATGCTTTGCCATCAGACCATGCAACGATGGGATATTCATCGTTCCCAAGAGGTTATGCAAGCAGGTGATGTCGCTGAATCCCACCACCAGCGGACAATGATCTGCGGGTATCACTATCTTATCGATGATCTGCGCCAAACCATAGCCTCCTCGGCTACAGAGCAAGATGTCTATGTCTTTGTTTGCCAAGGCGGCATTGATATCGCTCACACGCTGTTCGGGTGTTCCCGCAAAACGGCCGTGCTGTTCGAGGACATGCGGCGCTAAGGTCACCTCAAAGCCATGATGTTGCAAAGCCATCTGTGCTCCAATCACATACTGCCGGTCAACCACTCCCGAGGGCGACAC
>CAYNMA010000023.1:0-25098 GCA_964398075.1 uncultured Bacteroides sp.
CGATATCCCTTCGATAAAGGTCCTACTTTGGTTACTGCTATATTCTTTTAAGATTTAAAGGTGGCGGCTTTTACATTTGACGGCGCGTCTATGGTGAACGGTCATCACTACCTTAATAGATACAAAGAGAGTCCCCATGGGTAATAGGGACTCTCTTCGTGTATATACGGTTACTCTTACTGTTCTTGCTCGATGGTGACTTGCAGTGGATAGTTGAGTAGGTCAGACTGTTTGGCTATCTCCGAGAACCATTCGGCATCGGTAGCGAAGTGCCACTTGCTCCATCCGCCTGCGAAGTAATAGGTGAGCGTGTCGCCTGCAATGTAGGGTGCAAGCGTGAGGAGTGAGTTATCTACGATGCGTGTCTCAACGGCTTTTGGCATGATGACCCCGGCATAGTTACGCCCAGCGGGTACGCCAGCATCGCTTACGGCGTTCTCGGCATAAGCGATCCAACGACCTTGTTGTTGGTACGACACATTGTCGAGGCTATCGTGCAGATAGATACCTGCAGCCACTTGGAAGGTGTCTACGATGGTCATGTCAGCCACGAACGGCTTGAACACTACCTGCGAGCGGCAGTAGGGAGTACCTGCTTGGACGGTGATGGTCTGGTCCATGTTGTCGTATGATAGGCGGAAAGTAGTGCGCAATGCGCCTTGCTCAAGGATCTCCCACGTGTTGTAGTGGTTACCCACTAATAAAGAGTCATGCCAGAAAGGTGCTACGCCACCGCAACCGAGGGTATGTCCCACCTTATAACAATCGAGTCCTTTACCCCAATCGATGTGATAGGAATAGCCTTGTTGTAGTTCGCGGTAGTAGAACGAGTCGACCACCAACTCACCGGTGCACTTAAGCCACAGGTCGACGCCATTGCTTGGGTACTCATTGGCGAGTGCCGGACCATACATACGATAGGCTGCATACTCGTTCTCGAAGGCGAAATCGTCCTTGCGTTCTGGCACAAAGCGAGCGTATACCTTCGTCTTGGGTGAGAGGGGTTTACCTTTCTTCCAAGTATAGGTGTTCTGCATGCCCCCGCGTATGGATACTTGGAACAAGATCGAGGTGGGCACGCTGTCGCGGTAGACTACCTCGTAGGGTATGTTATTGTTGTCCTCGTCATATAGAGCGAAGTTCCCTACGCTCTGCGCTGTGAGTTGTAGGTCGGCGGCTGCTATCTCCACCACTTCATCGAACCGCTCAGTGAGCGACGGGTTGGTGATAGTGATGCGAGTGATATCCTGCTTGCAACCCACGAGTAGCGCAGCAAGAAGTACGATCAGTGCTGTCTTTTTCATTTGGGTTGCTTGCCTATGTATGCCAATATACCACCATCTACATAGAGGATATGTCCATTGACTGCATTACTTGCCTCGGAAGCAAGGAAGACAGCAGGACCGGTCAACTCTTGTGGGTCGAGCCAACGACCAGCCGGTGTCTTAGCGCAGATGAAACTATCGAATGGGTGCTTCGATCCGTCAGGCTGGGGTTCACGCAGCGGTGCTGTTTGGGGTGTTGCAATATAACCAGGACCGATACCGTTACATTGGATATTATACTGTCCATATTCGGAGCAGATATTACGGGTCAGCATCTTGAGTCCACCTTTGGCAGCGGCATACGCACTAACGGTCTCGCGTCCCAGTTCGGACATCATAGAGCAGATGTTGATGATCTTACCGTGACGGCGTTCCATCATGCTGGGTAATACGGCTTTGGAGACAATGAATGGTGCATTTAGGTCGATGTCGATCACTTTGCGGAACTCCGAGGCTTCCATCTCGTGCATTGGGATACGGCGGATGATGCCTGCGTTGTTCACCAAGATATCGATAGGACCAACGGTCTCTGTGATCTCTTTTACCATGGCTTGCACTGCGGGTTCGTTGGTGACATCGCACACATAGCCATGCACAGGGATACCCTTCTCTTTGTAAGCAGCCAAGCCTTTGTTGACGAGTTCTTGGTTGATGTCGTTGAAACAGATAGTGGCACCCTGCTCAGCAAAAGCGGAAGCGATAGCGAAACCTATACCATAGGAAGCGCCTGTGACAAGGGCAACACGCCCTTGCAGAGAAAAGTTCAGATAAGGATTCATAGTGTTATTACTTTAAGTCAGTTATTAATGCAAAGTCTTGGTCACCGTAGTCAAGGTTCTCGCCTCCCATACCCCAGATGAAGGTATAGTTATGCGTTGCGGCAGCGGAGTGGATAGACCATTCAGGCGATAGGACAGCCTGGTTGTTGTGCATCCAAATATGTCGAGTCTCTTCTACCTCGCCCATGAAGTGGCAGATGGCTTGGTCTTCGGGTAACTCGAAATAGAAGTAGGCCTCCATACGGCGGCTGTGTACATGTGCTGGCATCGTGTTCCATACGCTACCAGGAGCCAGTTCGGTCATACCCATCTGCAGTTGGCATGTGGGCAGCACTTGGTTAACGATCATCTTATTGATGTTGCGTTCATTGGAACCCTCGAGTGAGCCCAAATGTGCCACAACGGCATCGGCTTTGGTTATTTTCTTGTCGGGATAGGTAGTATGAGCCGTAGTGGAGTTGAAGTAGAACAAAGCGGGTTGGTTAGGGTTGACGCTTTCGAAGCGTACTTCCCGGTCGCCTTTGCCGAGGTAGAGGGCTTCTTTGTAGGAGAGGTTGAATACTTTGTCGCCCACAAATACGCGTCCTTCACCTTGCCCTACATTGTAGATACCTATCTCTCGGCGAGTGAGGAAGAAGGGTGCTTTGAGTGGGTCGATAGCCTCAAGGAGTACTTTCTCTTTCACGGGCATTGCGCCTCCCACAATCATACGGTCGTACATCGAGTAGACCATGTTCACCTCTTCAGGTGCAAAGAGTTTCTCGAAGAGGAAGTCATGACGCAGACGGGTTGTGTCATACTGCTTGGCATCCACTGGATTAGCAGCATAACGGATCTCATAGTTTGTTTTCATATCTATATCATTATAGGTTTTAACTTACACTGCAAAGGTAGTCTATTTATGCGGAAGCGACCGAGAGCAAATACTCTGTTTTTGTAGAATAATTGTCACTTCGAAGGCTTCGCTGTCTTGTCCTTCTTGAACTGCCACATCCATGCGATACCCAGCGAGAGGTTCATTGAGTTGGAGTTGTCGAAGTAGTCACTCTTATGGTTACTAAATATATCGCCAAAGCTATAGTTGAACCGAGCCTCTATCTGCCATACGCCAGCCACACTGCGATAGAGTCCGCCGATACCGGCAGCGATACCCCAATCGAATCGGGAGTCGGCAGCATAGTGTTGGGCTTTGAGGTCGGAGGGTAGGTTATAGTGTTGTTCGTGGACCAGCACACCGATCTGCGGCCCAAGGTTGATGAAGCCCCGTCCTTTGTTGCCGAAATAGATATGGGTAAGGAACGGCATCTCTATATAATCGAGTTGCCTACGGTATCCGGTCTCTGTCTCACGCCAACCTCGCTGCATATAGTTGAGTTCGAGTTGCAGTCCGCAGCACTTGTGCCCGCTGTACCGAAAGACGAGTCCAGCCGTAGGTCCGAGGTAGGCTTTGAGGGCTGATTGGGTAACCGACGGTGAGAATCGCACCATCGATGCCAATGCTGCACCCTGCACACCGAAGTAGTATTCCGGTTCGCTTAGATGCGGTTGTGCCGATATACTCAGTGTAAAAAGGATGGATAGTATGCCGAGAGCGAGTCGTTTCATTGTGTCTCAACTGTGATAGAGCGGTTCTCGTAGCCGCCGTTATCGTTCACTTGTACGCATTGGAAGTCGGACTGTAGTCCCTCGTAGTGAGCCTGACCGATACCATCCGCCTTCTGTTGCAGGAGTTGAATGGTATAGCGTGTGATGTCGTACCCGAGGTAGTCGTAGCGTGGCGTCTGCGATGTGATGTCGTTGCCGAAGTATTTCCCGAAGTTGATGTCGTAGGATATCTTGTCCAGCGAGAAGGACTTCACATCGTGGAAGATGGCAGTATAGAACGATGGCAGCGGTATTGTCTGTTCTTGCCAAGTGTAGAAGGATAGCATCGACAGTCCTTGCTTCGAGAGTGGTGTTACATATTGGAATAGTCCCTCGTTGTCGGAGTACTTCTCCGAAGGAAAGATGAGGATGTTCTCTGCATCATTACGCAAGAAATAGACCAACGAGTCGCCTGCCACATAGTGGCTCTCTACCGTGGTGCAAGCGACATGGGCTTGTTGTAATTGGGTGTGTAGTTGCTTTATCTTGTTCGTAGCGTTGTCCCATTGCACGAATACGCAGTGCGGATGTGTGTGTTTCGACTGGATATAGTGGATGAGTACCTCGTTCTCTGCCTCGTTAGAGGGGTTGCACTGAATGAGATACGGGTTGCGCTCGAGGTCCGATACCTTATAAGTAAAAGGAATGACGGTGGGTATCTGATGCTGATAGGCAAACTGTGAGACGATGCTTACTTGTGACGGATAGGCAGGTCCGATGATAGCATCCATGTTGAGCCACTCGGGCTGCGCGAGGATAGTAGACAACTTCGAAGTGTTCTTCTCGGTGTCGTATACGTATACCTCAAACTTCTGCCCGTTGTCCCGTGCCTTCTCGAGAGCGAGGAGTGCTCCTTCGTAGAACTCTACGAAGCGGTCGATAGATGGTTCGCGCAGCGCCACATCTGTCATGAGAGGCAGTAGGAAAGCGATACGCAGTGGGGTGGGCGTAGGTGCGATAGCCTCTTCCTCGGTACGGACAGTGTCAGCAGACGCTACCTCCGGCTCGGGCGTATGGATAACCTCCTCTTTCTCTTCGGGTGGTTCCACGGCAATGACCTCTTGCTCTGTGCGAACGGTATCTGCGGCTTTTGCCTCGGCAATAGGTTGGCTCTTGGCAACAGGAGCCACTTGCATGGTTTCCTTACGCGCAATGAGGAGTCGGTCTCCGATAGCCATACGCTTGGCGGACTCGGGATTGAGCGACTCGATATCCTTGATGCTCACGCCATATTTCTTACTCAGTCCGTAGAGGGTCTCTTTGGGCATGAGTTCGTGGACGATATACTGCGCCGAGTCGATCTGCGCTACATAAGGGATATAGATGACCTGTCCCCGTTTGAGACCGCTGTTCTTCAGTTCGGGATTGCACTTGATGATGTCCTCCTGCGATACATTGAAGTTCTGACTGATGCGGAACAACCCTTCGCCTTGCTGCACGGCATACTTATAATAGACTTTCCCTTTGATGGTATCTGTGGGATAGTCCTGTGCCACAAGGCTGGTGTTGCCTAATAAGACAAGGCTGAGGAGCGTAAGTAGTAGAGTGTAAGTCTTTCGCATAGCGGTAGTGTGTTTAGTGTCGATACCTCATACGCCGTGTCGTGAGTACGATGCCAGCGGTGAGAGCCAAGCAGAGCAACGGCAGTGCAATGGCATAGACGGTGTATATATTCTTTTTCTCGTTGACGGCAGTGGTGTTGAGCAGCCGTAGTGGGATGGTCTTCTGTCGTAGGTTGACCAATCCCGATTGGTCCGTTAACCAAAACAAGGCATTGAGGAAAAAGTCCCTGTTGCCGAACTGCATCTTGGAGTAACGGTCGTAACCGCAAGGCAATACCTGCCCATTCTGCCATTCGTTCTGTAGTATAGAGCCCGACGCCACAACGATCTGCTTAGCATGGTCGGTCTGTGTCACCTTCTCGGATGTGGCTATCAGACTGTCTGGCATCATACGATGGGTAAAGAGCGACGAGAACTGCCCTTGTATGCTCACCGCCACGGGGATGTATGCCTGCGTGAAAGCCTGAGGATTGATACTGAGGTCCGATAGGTCAACCTCCGCTGGCGTTGCGATAAACCTTGACGCATCGCTCGTTGCCAAGAGGATAGTCCGCTCTTGTGTCGTGGAGTCGCCCACGAAGTCGATGCTCGAAGCAAAGACCGATGACACCTGCATGACGTTGTGGGTCACCGGACTCGCCGAGGATGTGAGTAGTAATGGTGCGTAACACCAAGGGATAGGCTCGTATTGCGGTTGCGTTGGGTCGCGTGATACATCGACGGGGATAGACAGACACTGCAGGTCGGCAAGCAGGCACGGATTGACCCGTACCCCGTAGCGGAAGAGCATGTCTTGGAGGTTCAAGTCGAGAGCAATGATAGGAGTAAAGCCGTTCTGCGAGAGTACCTCCTCTGAAAAACGCACGCCATTGAGTGCCCAAAGAACCGACCCTCCGTGCATGATATACTGGTCGAGGATATACTTATCTTGTTCCGAGAAAGGCTTCTGCGGGTCGGCTATCACCACCACCTTGAATGGGTCGAGGCAGTTTACCTCCTTCGTGAGAGTGCCTCGATAGACATCAAAGTAAGGCGAGGCAAGTCGTTGGATGTCCGCCGTCAGATGTTCGTCGAGTTCACCGTGTCCTTCGAGGAAGACAATCTTACTCTGTTCGGTCTGCGTAAGCGACTGTATCGACTCCGCAAAGAGATACTCCAACGACTCAATCGAGTGGTTCAGGTTCTCTGCACCCGACAGTCCACGGTTGTTCTGCAGCAGACACACCATCGTTGCCTTGTCCCCATAGCGCAGTCGTGCGAAAGGATAGACGATGGTCTCGGATGTCTTGCCCGAACGGTCACGCTCGTAGACGGCTGTTGGGGTATACCCATACTGCTGCAACTCCTGCATAAGGGCTTTCTGTTGCGCTTCGTTTAGGTCATTCGGGTTGCAGATGTTGCAATGAATATCGCCATATACGTCGAACTCACGCAGCAGTTGCACCGTTGCCTCGCGCAGCCGCAGGAAACCCGAGTTGAGTTCTCCCTCAAGGAATAGGTCCACCTCCACGCCGTCCGTATGGCGGATCAGTGCCTTCGTCTCCTCGCCCAGCGAGTAACGATGGTCGTCGGTAAGGTCGATTCGAAAGAACCACCAGTGCGCTGCTACGTTGAGCAACACAAGCCCGAGGAGTATTATCCAGAAGGAGTACCGCTTCATGTCACTTCTGCAAGGAGTCGAATACCTCTTTATTAACTACCACTGGGTAGGTCTCATGCAGCCGTTTGAGCCACTCTTTCTCGAGATAATCCTGATAATCCGTTAGCACTTTCCCGCGCTCATCGGCAGGCTCTTCAGCCCCTTTGAGTTTCTTGCCCAAGAGAAATACCACCGGCAACTCGTCCGTCGGCGTATAATTGCCCGTCTTGAACGCATACTTATCGATAGCCGCATTGTCGCCCGCCTTGAACAGACCCTTCTCAAACCGCACGCAGGTGACGGTGTCTATGTTGAGATGGCGGTTCAAGTACGATGCCACCGAGTCCGGATTAGCCTGTTGTATGATACGCTTAGCGGCTTTGGCTACGTTCTTGTCCTTGCAATAAACGACATAACCCTTGTAGCGTGGCGAGTCCCACACATAGTCACTCTTGTGCTGTGCGAAGAAGTTATTGAGTCCCACGGTGTCCTGTCCCGCTTTCTGCCAAACCTCCCGTAGGGAAATCTCGAAGAGCAGCGTGCCATCATGATACTCCCTCATGAGGTTGCGGAACTCCGGATACTTGTTCTCCAACTGAGAGTCTTCCTGCTCGCGCAGACGCTTCTCTACCAACTGATTGTACTTCTCTGCGACGATGTTCTTGCCGTTGCTCTGCTGAGAGAAAGTGTTCTGCCCGAGATACTCGCAGAAATCTGCTGCCGAACACTGCTTGTCAGCGTAACTAAACAGCACGCCCTCAATGCTTGCTGCCTCCGCAAGGAAAGCCGAGTCAATGCTCGCATGCTTGTCTGCCAACGCATAGAAATGATCGATCACGTCCTTGTTCTCTGCAAACGAGTAGTCCTCTTTGAGCCCTTGCAGGAACGCCTCGTCGATTAGTTTCTGGTATTCCGAACGCCGTATCTGCTTGGCGAGGTTCTCCCGTATGTCTTCCAAAGCGGGCGTCCCGCGCCTCTCAATGAGTTTGATGATGTGCCAACCGTAAAGCGACTGTATCGGCTTGCTGATGTCGCCCGAGTCCTGCAACGCAAAAGCCGCTGTCTCGAACTCCGGAACCATACGACCCTTCCCAAACCAACCGAGGTCACCGCCTCGTTGTGCCGAACCACGGTCCTCCGAGTTAAGCCGTGCCAACTCGCCAAAGTCAGCCCCATTAACCGCCAACTGGTAGAGCGAGTCGATCTGTTGCTTAGCAGCCAAGGCAATCGAGTCCTCCCCCCGTGGCGTCATCCGCATGATATGAGCGGCATGAATCTCCACGTGTGGCTGCTCTGCTTCGACCTTCAGTATGTGAAATCCAAACGGCGTACGGAACACTTCACTGACTCCTCCAACCGCTGTGTTGTAGGTAGCGTCCTCAAAGGGGTAGACATAATGGAACGGTGTCACCCAACCAATGAGACCCTCGTTCTCCGCAACAGATGGGTCCTCCGACACTTCCTTGGCAACCTTAGCGAAGTCCTCAGGCTGACCCTGCTTCATCTTACCCTTCACTTTCACCGCCACACCGGTTGTCACACGCTGATATGCCGACTGTATCTTCGCCAGTGCTGCAGCCTCTTCCTCGGCCGTGGCGTTGGCATTGCAGCGAATGGCAATGTGTCTCACGAGCCTATCATTGAGCATCCGACCGTAAGCCTTCTGAAGAACTGCCTCCTCGGCCGCACTATTGACCATATACTTAGGCGTCGTCTGGTTGCGATAACCGAGCAACTCCCGCTTGAACGACTCGGTCGTGTCGATACCTGCAGCCTGAGCCGCACGAACCTTCAACCGATAATTAATGAACAAGTCAAGGTACTCTTGCATCGAGTATTGGTCCGACATCTGCGATGCGCTGTTGTTCTTTTGGTAAATGTAGAGAAACTCGCTGACTGTCGCAGGTTGACCATCAACGGTGAGTAGCACACGATTGTCTTCCTCTGCCGCACTCGCAGCGAAAGCCGATAGGACAACGGTGCTTACTATTAAAAGCGTCTTTTTCATATTGATAAAAGTATTATTCCATGTTCGTGCAGTGAGCGCTAAGACACACTCCTGCAATCAAACTGCAAAGGTAGCTTTTATTCCTTATATATGCAAATCTTTTCCGAAATATTTATCCGAGATACCCAATGACACCTCCGAAATCCCTCCGAGAAAAACCAAAGCCCACTCCGAGAAAACCAAGCGAATCCCACGACCAAATCTCGAGCGTATATCCAGAGCATTACCGGAGCATTACCGGAGCATGTGACACCCTTATAAGACTCTTGTAATGGTTTTCTATTGATTTTCAGTTACTTACAATAACACAAATCAACCCTTAGTGGTATGCTGCGATTGTGGAGACGACACGCCCTCGTGTCGTTCGGGTCGCCAGACCCGTTTGACCATATTACGCATTTGTCCAATTGTAAATTGTCAAATCAAAGCGCCCTCGTGTCGTTCGGGTCGCCAGACCCGTTTGTATTAACATTTGTTGGTACTCTAACAGATAGTTTTCTTTTTATTTCTCTTGCACGCAGTGCAAGTCTTTCTTTTTATTTCTCTGCCGCTTGCGGCAAGGAAAAAAGAACCACGTAGTGGCAAGGAAAAAAGAACCACGTAGTGGCAAGGAAAAAGAACCACGTAGTGGCAAGGAAAAAGAACTATCTCCCACGAAACCTCCGCACCAGCCCCTCCACTTGCACCCCAAACAACTCCTCGAATACACTCGTCTCCAGCAGTTCCTTAGGTGTCCCAACGACAACCCCCTCATTCGGCTTCATAAGCCATAACACATCGGCCGTTTGGAGAGCCAAGTCAAGGTCGTGAGTCGAGATGAGTATCGTCTTCTCCTGCGTATGTGCCAGTTCCTGCAAGAGTTCGAAGGTCTTATACCGACCTGGCAGGTCAAGGTGAGCCGTGGGCTCATCAAGAAGGATGATAGGTGTGTGCTGTGCAACGGCTTTAGCGAGAAGCACCCGCTGTTTCTCTCCGTCGCTGAGGCTATTGAAGTACCTATCCTTTAGCAAGCGTATATCTGTCTGCTGCATAGCCTCTTGGATGCGTTGCTGGTCCTCCGCAGTGAGCCTACCTAACATGCCCGAATAGGGATACCGACCCATAGCCACAATATCCGTCACATGCGTATTTGCAATAGCCAACCGTTCCGTGAGGACCAATGCCAATAGTCGTGAACGCTCCTGAGCAGAGAGGGTGTCCGACTCTTGCTCACAGAGGAATATCTGCCCCTCGATAGGGCGTTGCAGAGATGCAATAGTGCGGAGTAGGGTAGATTTACCACAACCGTTCGTCCCCAGCAGACATATCATCTGCCCTGCATCGGCTTGCATACTAAGCCCCTGCTGAACAGTATGATTACCATAACCAATCGACAAGTTTTCAATCCTAAGTCTCATGCCGCAAAGGTAGACATTTTTTCGGAAACAATTGTAAAATTGTCATTTGTCCAATTGTAAATTGTAAATTGTCCAATTGTAAATTGTTCAATTGTCAAATTTTCCCTACCTTTGCGCCCACTATGAAGATTGCGCTTATAGGATATGGTAAGATGGGCCACATCATCGAAGAAGTGGCTTTAGAACGCTGTCATACAGTCGTTTGTATCATCGATAAAGATAACATGCAGGACTTCGACTCCCCGGCTTTCCGTTCTGCCGATGTGGCTATCGAGTTCTCTACACCTGCCACGGCCGAGGCAAACATACGCCGTGCTTGGGCGGCCGGAGTACCCGTCGTTTGTGGCACCACAGGCTGGAATATTGCCCAACTACGCCAAGAGATGAACGAAGAAGCCGACTGCTGCATGGCTTCTCAAGCCAAAAAACAGAACGGCTTGATCTGGTCCTCCAACTATAGCATCGGGGTGAACATCTTCTTTGCTATCAACCAACGCCTTGCAAGCCTACTAAGCAACTACCCGCAATACCGACCTTCGTTGACCGAAGTGCATCATATTCACAAGTTAGATGCCCCATCTGGTACGGCTAAGACCCTCGCTGAACAGATTGCCTACTCCTTAGGCGTCGATGCAAAGGACATACCTATCGACTCCATCCGAGAAGGTGAAGTACCTGGTACCCATACCGTGGTTTGGAATAGCACAGAAGACGAGATAACCATTCAACATAAAGCCCATTCCCGTCGAGGCTTTGCTATGGGAGCCGTCGTTGCCGCTGAATGGTTACAAGGCAAAACAGGCTATCATGATTTTAATGAAGTATTACTATGGAACTAAAAGAGAAAAAACATAGAATAAAAGAAGTAACAAAGAAAGGTTGGATCAAAGGTTCAATATGGTGCAGCCTATATGCAGCCTTTGTCTTATGGGTTGCGTGGGGCGACTGGTTGAGCCTCTTGTGGCTCCTCTTGACGCCTATCATCATGGATGCCTTCACCACCAAGTACATCAACTGGAGTTGGTGGCGAAAGTATAAAGAAACCAACAAGACCCTCTACACCATCTTCTCGTGGATCGATGCTATCGTCTTTGCTTTGGTAGCGGTCTATTTCATCAACCTCTACATATTCCAGAACTACCAGATACCGTCCTCCTCTCTCGAGAAAAGCCTTCGAGTAGGCGACTTCCTATTCGTCAGTAAGATGAGTTATGGCGCTCGTGTGCCGAACACCCCCCTCTCTTTCCCTTTGGTGCAACACACCTTCCCGCAGTGGCTTGGTGGCGGTAAGTCATATATTGACAAACCCCAGTGGGACTACAAGCGACTTGCAGGTTGGGATACGCCCAAAAAGAACGATATAGTCGTATTCAACTTCCCTGCCGGCGACACCGTCTGTCTTAAGATGCAGAACACCGATTTCTATACTCTCTGCCACTACTATGGCGAGGATGTAGTCTGTCATCGTAAGGATATTTTTGGTGATATCGTAGTCCGTCCCGTCGACCGTCGGGAGAACTATGTGAAACGCTGCGTAGCAACCCCTGGAGATACCCTGCAGATAATTGACAACCAAGTCTATATCAACGGACAACCCCTTCCCGATAACGAAGGTGTGCAGTACAACTACTATGTCCAGACCACGGGTGCTATCCTCTCACACTCTTACTTAGACAATCTCGGCATCTCGAAAGATGATAGGCATGTCCTATCCGCTTCCAACACTAACGATGCACAAGATATAAAGGCTCTTGACCTCGACCCATCCTTACCGACCTATCACTTCCCCCTAACGAAGGCTATGGTACAGCGTCTTGAGAAGGATACCCGTATCTCGACCATCAAACGTGAACCCGAATGGCATGGCGGTGATGTCTATCCCCTCGGGCACAACGCTTGGACGCGCGATAACTATGGCCCCGTCTATATGCCTCATGCGGGCGAAGTGGTGATGATTACCGAGGACAACTATTGGGTCTACAAACGCATTGCCGATGCCTACGAACACCAGCCTATCAAGGTCGGCGAACCCTACACCTTCAAGATGGACTACTATTGGATGATGGGCGATAACCGACACAACTCGGCTGATAGCCGCTATTGGGGCTTTGTCCCAGAGGACCATATTGTCGGACGACCCGTCTTTATCTGGCTCTCCGTAGAGAAAGATAAGCCTTGGGGACACGGACATATCCGATGGAGCCGTATTGGCAAGGGGGCTGAACGATGATTGTCTTTCCCACATCTTACCTCCCTCCCATAAGTTATTTCTGCCACCTGCTGCTGAACAATAAACAGCAAGATGGCTCCCTGGTGCTGCCTATCGAGCAACACGAGACCTACCCCAAGCAGACCCTACGGAATCGGTGTGAGATAACCGGAAGTAATGGTATGCAGAGCCTTAGTGTCCCCATCTGCCATGCCCCCAAACGAACAACCCCCGAAGGACTAATACTAACCACCCAGCAGACCCACGAAGTGCGTATCAACTACCAGACCCCTTGGCAGCACCAACACTGGATGGCGCTCGTTTCTGCTTATCAACATACGCCCTTCTTCTTTTACTATCAAGACCTATTCCGACCTATCTACGAAACCCACTACGACTACCTCCTCCAGTGGAACAATGCCTTGATGGAGGTCGTCCTGCACTTATTGGGTCTGCCCGTCCATATCGAACTGACTACCCATTGGCAGCGGGCCGACGAACAAGTATTCTCTGCCCTGACCACAAGCAATATGCCATACTGGCAGATCTTTGCCGACAAGAACGGCTTTATTCCGAACTTAAGTATTGCCGACCTCCTCTTTAATGAAGGACCGGACGCTACTAACTATTTATATCGCTATGCAGAAAAATCTTGATTGGAAAAACCTCGGTTTTACTTACACCGAGACCGATTACATCGTGCGTGCCACTTACCATGACGGACAGTGGTCGCCCCTTCGTGCTACCCGAGATAAGTATATTAAGATACATACCTCCGCCACTGCCCTTCACTACGGACAAGAAGTCTTTGAAGGTCTCAAAGCCTTCCGGGGCATAGATGGTAAGGTGCGTATATTCCGTATGGAGGACAACGCTCTCCGTATGCAGCAGTCTGCCATCGGACTCTGTATGGAACCTGTACCTACCGACCTCTTTTGTGATGCCATCCTCCTTGCCTTGAAGAAGAACATCGATTACCTCCCGCCCTACGAGACAGGCGCATCCCTTTACTTCCGCCCACTCTTGATAGGTACCAGTCCTCGTATTAGTGTAGCCCCAGGTAAGGACTGTGAGTTCATCGTTATTGCTTCTCCTTCAGGACCTTATCACCGTGAAGGACTCATAGCGTCCGATTTTATTATCAATCGCCATGTCGACCGTGCTGCCCCACAAGGCACAGGGCAGTTTAAGGCGGGAGGGAACTATGCGGCTTCCTTCCGTGCCACCGAGCCTGCCCATCAACAAGGCTATACCTGCATATTCTTAGACTCAAAGACCAAACACTATATCGACGAGTGCGGCGCAGCCAACTTCTTTGGTATCTATTATGGAGACGAGGGTAACCTCGCCGGTGGACGATATGTCACCCCACGCTCTCGCTCTATCTTAGCGAGTGTCACCAACCGTAGTCTTATGGTCCTTGCTAAAGAGATGGGTATGAAAGTGGAGCAACGACACATACCTGTCGAAGAGTTACAGCACTTCAACGAATGCGCTGCTTGTGGTACAGCCGTAGTGGTCGACCCTATTGCAAAAGTCATTGACCCAGATAAGAATTGTATCTACCAATTCTCACCCCAACCAGGCAAAGCAACCTCTGCGCTCTATCATACCCTACAAGACATCCAATTCGGACGCATCCCCGACACACACCATTGGTGCACCGTCCTTAAGTAACTTGGGAACGTGCTGGGGACGCGGGTGCCCTCGCCCGCGGTAACGAAAACAATGAAAACAACCT
Organism: uncultured Bacteroides sp.; assembly: GCA_964398075.1. Classification (GTDB taxonomy): domain Bacteria; phylum Bacteroidota; class Bacteroidia; order Bacteroidales; family Paludibacteraceae; genus Colicola. The sequence continues at coordinate 14,305 of CAYNMA010000023.1, forward strand.
TATGGCATATTTTTTGCAGTACTAATTAGAAATTATAAAGGGATGTTCTAAAAATTACTTTTGAGATGATTTGTGGAATTTTATTTAGTAGATGGTTGGCTTGAACGAAGGAGCAGTGCGAGCACTGTGACTGAGTGAAAGTCAAGCAGATACAAATAAAAACCACAAAGCGCTCAAAAAGTGGAGAAACATCCCAATTGGTAACAAAATAACGAAACGTGGAATTTTTAGAACATCCCTAAAAACTATGGACAATCTAAATCCTTTTCAAAACGACGAAGTCAAGACCTCAGGTCTTGCAGGTAACCCTTCAGTGGTATCATCCCTCATGCGCAAAGTATACTGGTGGATGACGCTCGCACTTGCTATCACCGGACTGACATCCCTCCTCGCTGCCAACAGTGAAGCCTTCTTGACAGCCTTTATATCCAACACAGGCGTATTCATTGGCTTGTGCGTAGCAGAACTCCTGTTAGTAATCATCCTCTCGGCTTGTATCAATAAGATGTCCTTTATGGTCGCCACTATCATGTTCATCGTGTATAGTATCGTCAACGGACTTACCCTTACGCCTATCTTCTTGGTATACACATCGGAGAGTATCGCATCAACCTTCTTTATCACGGCAGGCACCTTCGGAGCAATGGCACTCATCGGATCGTTCACTAAGAAAGACCTTAGCGGACTCGGACGATTCCTTATGATGACCCTCATCGGACTCATCATTGCCTCTATCGTCAACATCTTTGTGGCAAGCACTCCCCTCTACTGGATCATAACCATCGTTGGTGTAGTCCTCTTTGCTGCCCTTACCGCTTACGATGCACAACACATCAAAGCCTTACTCGAGTTCTATGGCGACGAAGAGAACGAACATACGCAGAAGATTGCACTTCTTGGCTCCCTCTCGCTTTACCTCGACTTCATCAATATGTTCCTCTATCTATTGCGTATCTTCGGCAATAGAAGGTCATAAATGAGGACAAGGGCGCCTCGCCCGCAGGATTGTGGAGACGACACGCCCTCGTGTCGTTCGGGTCGCAAGACCCGATTGTGTATGCTTTGTTTGGGGACGTGGGCGCCTCGCCCGCAGAAAAGATACTATGATTGTGGAGACGACACGCCCTCGTGTCGTTCGGGTCGCAAGACCCGTTTGTGTATGCATTGTTTGGGGACGTGGGCGCCTCGCCCGCCGGATATATAGTACTTGTTAGACCGTCTCTCAAAACATTTTTGATGCCGTAGTCGTGAAAAAAAGTACTTTTCTCTTGTGTAGATAAAAAAGATGTTGTACTTTTGCAGCCGTTTCGACGAAGGTATGTCTTAGGTCGAAACAATAGTAACTTTTACAAATTTCAGTTTCACCTGATGGAAGGAAGGATGGGTGAGTGGCTGAAACCAACAGTTTGCTAAACTGTCGTACGGGTAACCGTACCGGGGGTTCGAATCCCCCTCCTTCCGCAAGTGCTGTGAAAATAACTCACGGCACTTTTTTATTTGATGAATACACTATGAACCGGTTCCGCTTAGGAAAGATAGTAAGGCATATTCTGCATTGGCACTACCGTGTGCACTGCATCAACAAGGCTTGTCTCTACGATGGCAAGACACACCTTGTCATGCCCAATCACCCTGCCTACATCGACCCCATCCTCCTCTTTGCCGAGTGTGCAGAGATACCCTTGCGCCCTTTCTCCGATGCACGCTTCTTCCGCAATCGCTTCTATCGCTGGGCGTTGTCCTTAGCCAATGCCGTGCAAGTGCCCGACCTCGAGAAGTCCCACGAACGAGAAGCCGATGCCGCACGTATCCGACAGTTAGCCCCTACCGCTATCGAAGCCCTACAACAGGGACAAGACATCGTCTTCTATCCCTCCGGACATGTCAAACTCATTGATAGCGAAGTGATAGGCAACCGACGCTTAGCCTACGAGGTATGCGCTGCACTACCTGACAATGTCGAAGTCGTACTCGTTCGCACCCGAGGGTTAGAAGGTAGCCATTGGAGCAAACTGCCCAAGAAGACCCATTGTCTAAGGCGAGATGTGACAATGACCTTCGAAGTGATGACCTCCCAAGTACGCCAGTGGGCTGCTACTTGCGACCGGCGAGAGTTTAACCAGCACCTCGAAGAGTGGTATGATAACAACACGATTATGCTTGACAATACGTCAGAAAAGTAGTACTTTTGCGCCCCGTTATTAGAACATCCCAATACAATGAAGTGGCTTAACATAATATGCATCCTGCTTGTCTGCATGGCTTGCAATAAGGTCCATACCGAAGAGCGTTACCTTGCCTCCGATGGCCCCATGGTAACGGTATACACCATCGAAGGAAAACAAGTAACCGTTGTCGACAGTCTCCCTCGGCAGAGCAAAGTGGAGGTGAATACCGACGCCTGCAAACGCATCAACAAGACCGAGTATCTCCCTATCGTCCACCAAGGAAAAGACTGGTATGTGTTAGAGGATAACACAGTTCAGACACCCTCAGAGTGCGTCTTAGAAAAAGAGATATGGGTACGAACACCTGCCTCTGTTATCGATGATACCCTCACTTCTCATATATGCGGCTTAGGGCAGAAAGGACATCGCTATGCCGTCGTTGGTTACGACCGACTCGATGCACAAGGGCATGTCAACCGCTATAAGATTCAATACTCCGACACCGTTTGTGGCTACCTATACGCCAAGTATACCGTGTCCTCCGAGCAAGAGGCACTCCTCCATTACAATGCCCACTACTGCGACTCTATCCACTCCCGTGTACGCAACACCTTTGGTGGGGGCGAGGCTATCGGCTGCGACTTCTATCCCGTCGCCAAACCTGCCTTCGCCAACAATAAGATGCCTGCGTCATGTTATGCCCTCTATCTTAATATCTCACCGGCAGTGATAGGAAAGATCGATAGTTTCATCATTCTCGCTAAGCAAACCAAGATAAACACCTTCGTGATAGATATCAAAGACAACGAGTGCCCTGGCTACAAGGCTGAGGCTATGGCGCTCTATTCACCTACCAACTATAAATGGGGTGGAGCAAACAAAGAGAAGATGTACCGATATGCCCTCAAACGACTCCACGAGGAAGGCTTCTATGTCGTTGGGCGTATCACTTGCTTCAAAGACTCTTACTTCGTTCGAGACAACCCCTCCTGTGCTATCACCGATAAGGCAACCGGCAAACCATTCTATCATAACAATGCCAACTGGCCAAGTGCCTATGATCGAAGGGTATGGCAGTTCAATGTGGAACTCGCCAAAGAGGCGGTCCGTAAGTTCGGCTTCAATGAGATAAACTTCGACTATGTCCGATTCCCAGATAAGATGACCAGCATCGAAAACCAAGTCGACTATCACAACCGCTACGGCGAATCAAAGGTGCAGGCTATCCAACGCTTCGTGCAGTATGCATGCGACGAACTGCATCAGTTAGGCGTCTATGTCTCTATCGATGTGTTCGGCGAGAGCGCAAACAAAGGCTACACTACCCCTTACGGACAGTACTGGCCTGCCCTCAGTAACGTAGCCGATGTAATGTGTGGTATGCCCTATCCCGACCACTTTGCGGCTGGATACGGCGGTATCGATAAACCATGGAATAACCCATACAAGACTCTCTCCGTATGGGCAAGGTCAGTGCAGAGTAGGCAACAAGAGACCACCTCCCCTGCCAAGGTAAGGACGTGGATTCAAGCCTACCATGTCATGCATTATGTCGACCCTAACGGTATCGACTACAACGCTGCCAATATCGAAAAGGAGATACGAGCATTGTTCGACAATGGTCTTACCGGGGGCTACACCACCTGGCTCTCTACCTCATCCCTTGAACGCTATCGCCAACAACGACAAGCCTTCAGTATCGACTACCTCAAAGAGAAGCAAAAAGACGATAATTTACCTAAATAATGCTCTCTACGAGTCTTTTCTACTCCTGTGCTTGCCCGTATCAAAGAAAATACCTAACTTTGCCGCAATACAAAAAACAAGCATAGAAGTCATGAATAGTATCAATATAGAAACTTCCACTTCGGTATGTTCGCTCTCTCTAACAGTCAATGGCGAACCTCTACTTGCCTATCGTGATGACACAACCCACAATCACGCAAAGCAACTGCCTCTCTTTGCCGATGCTTTGCTAAAAGAAGTGCAATCCCGAGGCCTGAAAATAGATGCTGTAGCACTAAGTAAAGGACCAGGTAGTTACACCGGTCTGCGTATCGGAACAGCCTTCGCTAAGGGCTTATGCTATGGACTCAATGTCCCACTCTTAGCCGTCGATACCCTCCGCCTCATGGCGCAAGAAGCCCTGCAACAGACTTCTGCAGAGGTCCTCTGCCCAATGATTGATGCACGACGCATGGAAGTCTATTGCTGCTTGTTTACCCGAGACTTGAACGTCATCTCCTCCGTGGAAGCCAAGGTGATAGATGCCGATGCCTTCTGCGACATACTTAGTAACCGTACGCTCTGTTGCTTTGGCGATGGTGCCGACAAGTGCAAGTCCGTCCTCCAACATCCGAATATCACTTTCCTTGATAACATAGTACCCGACGCAAAGAACATGGGTCGTCTTGCAGAAGAAGCCTACCAAGCAGGTCGAAAAGAAGACATTGCCTACTTCGACCCCTTCTATCTCAAAGAGTACCACGCTATTCACAGCGTCAATAAAGTGCTGAAACATAACTAACGCACACATAACAGGGATGTTCTAAAAATTGCTTTTGAGATGATTTGTGGAATTTTATTTAGTAGATGGTTGGCTTGAACGAAGGAGCAATGCGAGCATTGTGACTGAGTGAAAGTCAAGCAGATACAAATAAAAAACACAAAGCACTCAAAAAGTGGAGAAACATCCCAATTAATAACAAAATAACGAAACGTGGAATTTTTAGAACATCCCAAAATCTAACATTATGAAAACAGAAGAATTAAAGAAGAGTTTTCAAGAGGCTTACGGACATGCTGCCGATGCCGTCTACTTCTCACCAGGACGAGTAAACCTTATTGGTGAACACACCGACTACAACGGAGGCTTCGTCTTCCCTTGCGCCCTGAGTTTTGGTACCTATTTCTTAGTGGCAAAGAACGATGCCGCTGTCATGCGCTTTAAGTCCTTGAACATGCCACAGATCATTGAACTCCCTTTAGACCAACTCACGACACCCCTCCCCGACAAGAGTTGGGTCAACTATCCACTGGGCGTAATAGCACAGTTCATCAAGCGCGGAGTGAAAATCGAACAAGGTTACGACATACTAATATGGGGTAATGTACCGGCCGGTGCAGGACTCAGTTCCAGTGCCGCACTCGAGGTAGTGACCGCCTATGCCTTCAACGACCTCTTGCATACCAACTACGACCGCTCCGACCTTGCTTACATGGGGCAAATGTCCGAACATGAGTTTGCCGGAGTCAACTGTGGTATAATGGACCAATTCGCTTCTGCGCAGGGAAAGAAAGACCATGCCATATACCTCAACTGCGATACCCTACAGTTCGAGTTAGTACCCGTCAAACTCGATGGAATAAAGATCGTCATCAGCAATACACATAGTCCTCACAAACTCGACTCTGGTGCCTACAACGACCGAGTAGCCCAATGCCATAAAGCGGTAGAGCAACTCAGCAAGGTACACCCCCTGAAGAACCTTGCCGAACTGACCGAGGCAGAGTTCGAGAAGATAGAGTCTGCTATCACCGACCCTATCGCTCATCGCCGTGCCCGCCATGTCGTAGGAGAAGTGCAACGAACAAAAGACGCTGTCAAAGCCTTACGTGCAGGCGACATTCTCGCCTTCGGGAAACTGATGTGTGCTTCCCATGTCTCCCTCCGAGACGACTACGAAGTAACAGGTCCCGAACTCGATGCCCTCGCTGAGGCTGCATGGAAGATCGATGGATGCATCGGCTCACGCATGACTGGCGGAGGCTTTGGTGGATGCACCGTATCCCTTGTTCGTGACGAAGCCATACCCACCTTCATAGAGAAGGTAGGAGCAGAATATACCCTACGCACCGGACTGAAAGCCGATTTCTATGTAGCAGAGATAGGCGACGGTGCAAGAAAGATTGAATAGCATAAACCTGGAATTTTTAGAACATCCCTATAATAATGGTTAATGAAAGTTCATTTGCAGGACTACTGCAACATAAGCGCATAGCACTCTTCACCCTTCGCAACCCCAATGGTATGCGGGTGCAGATAACCAACTACGGCGCAAAGATAGTATCGCTCTATGCTCCCGATAGCAATGGCGAGTTCGCCGATGTAGTACTCGGCTTCGCTACCTTCAACGAGTGGAAAACAAAAGAGACCTACTTCAACGCCGTCATCGGACGCTATGCTAATCGTATCAAAGACGGACACTTCTCGCTCGATGGCAAAGACTATCAGTTGGCGGTCAACAACGGTACCAACCACCTGCATGGCGGCAACATTGGCTTCAACGAGAAAGTGTGGGATGTAGTGGGACAGACTGCCTATTCCGTCTCGCTGCACTACTGCTCACCCGATGGCGAAGAAGGCTACCCGGGCAAACTCGATGTCTATGTCACCTATCGACTCACACGCGACAATGCCCTTAGCATCTCCTACGAAGCCAAGACCGATAAGCCTACTATTGTGGGCTTTACCAATCACGCATACTTCAACCTCAATGGCGAAGGTAATGGCACAGTGCGTAACCATACCCTGCAAGTAAATGCCGATTACTATACCCCATTCGATGATACCGCATGCCCAACGGGAGAGATACTGCCCGTTGAAGGTACCGACATGGACTTCCGGCAACCTGTCTGCATCGAAGAACGCATCGATAAGCCCTTCTTCGCTCCAGGACGAGGTATCGACAATAACTGGGTGCTCCGCAAACAAAGTCAGAAGAAAGAACCCGAGTTGGCGGCGGTGGTAAAAGGTGGAGGACGAACCATGGAGGTTTGGACAACCATGCCAGGACTACAAGTATATACCGGTAACTGGGTCGAGAAAAACATAGGCAAGTCCGGAAAAGAGTACGATGTACAGACCTCAATAAGTCTTGAGGCGCAGAACTTCCCCAACTCGCCGAACATACCTACCTTCCCTTCTCCCGTCTTGCGCCCAGGAAAAGTCTATTTTGAACAATGTATCTATAAGTTCGTTAAGTGAGATTATCCCATTGTGTCATATTGAGTATAGTCGGTGTGGTAGGATTGCTATGCACCTCCTGCTCTACGCAGAAGAACACCGCTGCCACACGCTTCTATCATGCCACTACTACTCGATATAACATCTACTACAATGGTAACCTCTCCTATCAAGAAGGCATAAAGGCTATCGACAAAGCCAATCAAGACGACTACTCTCGACTCATCCCCCTCTATGCTATCAGCAACCACGATGCTGCACAAGCGGCTACCAGCCAAATGGACCGCACTATCGAGAAGTGCCGCAAGTGCATCAAACTACATTCCATAAAGAAGAAGCCAACGCCAGACCCTAAGAAACGCAACGACCCTAAGTACCAAGCCTTTCTTAACCAACGCGAGTTCAATAAGTATATGTCCGACGCGTGGATGCTACTCGGACAAGCCGAGTTCCATAAAGGGGACTTCCTCGGCTCGATTGGCACTTTCTCCTATATACTAAAGGACTACGACTACGATAAAAACATTGTCGCACAGTGCCAGTTGTGGATTGCACGCGCCTACGCAGAGATAGGCTGGATGTACGAAGCCGAAGAGATGCTTCAGAAAGTCAACCAAGATAACCTGACCCGCAAGAAAGCATACCTTTATTCAGCCGTCACGGCGGACATTAAACTCAAGTCCGAACAGTATAAGGATGCTATACCGTTCCTCAAACTGGCGGTAAAAGATGAGACAAAAGAGCAACAAACACGCTACTATTATCTCCTTGGACAACTCTACGAACAGCAAGGCGACAAGAATATTGCCACCGAGATGTACAAGAAAGTGTCGAACAAAAACCCCAACGCAGACATGGACTTCTCTGCCCGCATCAAACGCATGGAACTGTCCAACGATATTACGGGACTAAAGAAGATTGCAAAGCAATACAAGAACCGCGAGAAGTTAGACTATATCTACGGTGCACTCGGCGATATCTATCTCGAAAAGAAAGATACCACAGAAGCCCTGCAGTGGTACAAAGCCGCTATCGATACCATCAAGCAAACCAGCCTTAAGAAAGCCAGTATCTTAGTGCGAGCAGCCGACCTTTACTACGAACGACAAGCCTATGCTTCCGCACAACCCTATTATGCCGAAGCGGTTAACATCCTCTCTAATGAGTCACCCGAATACAAACGCTGCTCCAAACGTGCCGAAGTGCTGGGCGAACTCGTTGCGCAGCAGAACATAGTCACGCTGCAAGACTCCCTGCAGTATCTAAGCACCTTGCCCGAAGACCAACAACTGGTTATCGTCCAGCAAGTCATAGCCGACCTCGAGAAAGCCGAACAAGAAGCCTTAGCGCGTGCCGAGCAAGAAGAAAGAGAGGCACAACAAGGCGGATTGCAAAGCGTCAACACACGAAACATGATTGGCGGCGGTGGCGGTACCGCCGACTGGTACTTCTATAACGCACAACTAGTGCGCTCCGGTAAACAAGCCTTCGTCCAGAAATGGGGTAACCGTACACTGGAAGACAACTGGCGACGGAGTAGCAAAGTCACATCCTCCGCTTTCGAAGATACTGAGTTCGACTATGCCGACAACGACTCTATCCCAACCGATAGCCTTGCTTCGGATAACGCAAAACAAGAATCGGTCGACCCAAAAGACCCGCAGTTCTACCTGCAACAGATTCCTAAGACCGACGAAGCCTTAGCCGCTTCCAACGCTCAGATTGCCGATGCACTCTACGAGATGATCCATATCTATCAGAATAAGTTGGAGGACGAGACCCTTGCCGAAGAGACCTACCAAGAGTTCCGCCGCCGATTCCCGATGGACGAACGATTACTCGAACTCTATTATCGGCAGTATCTCAATAAACTCAAAGTAAACGACGCTGCAGGGGCACAACCCTACAAAGACCTAATCTTAGCGGAGTTCCCCGAGAGCGAAGAGGCTAACATCGTTGCCGATCCTAACTACTTCGCGCGACTACAACGCATGGCGGTCGAACAAGACTCACTCTACCAAGTTACCTACGAGCAATACAAAAAAGGAGGCTTTGCCGCCGTCAAGAGCAACAAAGTATATGCCGAAGAGAACTATCCATTCTCCCCATTAATGCCGAAGTTCCTCTTCCTTAATGCCGTTGCCGTAGCCAAGACCGAAGGACAACCTGCCTTCATCGAGGCTCTGCGCGATATGGTTACTCGCTACCCAACAAGCGATGTCGGTGCTATGGCAAAAGATATGCTGGCCATGATGAACCAAGGCATGGAGAGCCAACAAGGTGGTACGGTCAACTCTCTATCCGAACACCGTACTTCCGCTATTCAAGTCACTGATGTCGACTCAACCGCTGCATCCGACTTCTCTACCGAACGCAACGAACCAAGTTACCTGTACCTTTGCCTCGAGGCTGACGAGGCACAACTGAATAACTTGCTCTACCAAGTCGCTTTGTTCAACTTCTCTCAGTTCATGATAAAAGACTTCGACCTCAAAGCATATCCTATCTTCCATACTTCGGGTCTTGCGGCTCTGCAGATACTTGGCTTCGATAGCCTCGATGAAGCCGAATGGTATCGCTCTATGTTAGAGAATAATACCGACCTGCAAACCTATTTTGCAGAGCATAATGTACAAGTCATTACCATCACCGACACCAATAGCAAACTCCTCTATAACCCGTTCACCCTCGAGGAATACAATAACTTCCAGAACGGCAATACTGCCCCTAACAAGCAATAAAAAAGAGAGGTTACTTGTCGTAGGACAAATAACCTCTCGTGTGAAAAAGAGTTTCTCTTACTTACGGATACCCAATTCCTTAATGATAGCACGATAACGCTCAATATCTTGCTCTTTCAAATAGTCAAGCAAACGACGACGCTTACCTACCAAACGGGTCAAGGCACGCTCTGTACCGAAATCCTTTTGGTTCGACTTCAAGTGGTCTGTCAAGTGTTGAATACGGAAAGTGAATAAGGCAATCTGACTCTCGGCACTACCTGTGTTCTTTGCGTCCTTGCCATACTGAGCAAAAATCTCTTGCTTCTTCTCTGATGTTAGATACATAACTGTAAGTATAATAAGTTAAACGATAATGGTCGTGTTTCCACACTCCCACATTTATTGACCTCCGCATCTATGCAAAAGTCGCCTGCAAAGGTACTGCTTTTTTCTCTAACTCCAAACACTAACAACAAAATTTCTCTAACTAACCACAAAAGCCCCCTTCTTAAAGAAATAAGCCTTTCCCTGCCATGTTGCTGCATACCTTTCCCACATGTAAGATACTGCGATTGTGGAGACGTGAAGCGAAGGCAGGTGCGTAAGCACTGAGTCTGCCTGAGCGAGTGGAATAATCGTTCGAGCCTTCGGCGAGATAAGAAGTCCAGTGGACTGAACAAGAATACCGTGTCGAACCCCCGTGTCGTTCGGGTCGCCAGACCCGTTTGACCATATTGCGATTGTGGAGACGACACGCCCCCGTGTCGTTCGGGTCGCCAGACCCGTTTGACCATACTGCGATTGTGGAGACGACACGCCCTCGTGTCGTTCGGGTCGCCAGACCCGTTTGACCATACTGCGATTGTGGAGACGACACGCCCTCGTGTCGTTCGGGTCGCCAGACCCGTTTGACCATACTGCGATTGTGGAGACGACA
>CAYNMA010000024.1:0-25023 GCA_964398075.1 uncultured Bacteroides sp.
AAGGAGTTGGATATGGCTACGAAGTTTTCTCGGATGGTTGCAACAAAGAAAGAAGCCCTGATTGAAGCACTCATTGCTAATGGGTACGCAAAAGACAGATGGGGGCATTTGAAGCGAGATGCCCAAAGCAAAGACGGCAAGACTCGGACATATCGCATCGTTTTTAAACCCCGTGTTATTCGTCGTGAAGTTCGGTGTGGTGATGATTGGGTTATGCTTGCAAGTGCTACGTGGAAAGACGCTGAAGTTGTTGATGGAAAGGTTAAGGGATTCAAGCGTAATACTTTCCTTTTTTAGAAATGAATTGATTAAAGGAGTTTGATATGTCGGAAGTACATTATTCTTTTTATGTCACGCACGCAATTCGTGATGCTGATTCTTTCGGGACTCGTGACTCCGCCCTTGAGGATGCTTTAATGGAGTGCTATACCGATTCGTTTGACTTGGGCGATTTTGTCGGCGATGGTTCGGACGAAATGTTCAAGGGGTTTGTGAAGCAAGTCTTTGAAACCGTTGAACGCTGTCAATATGAAGACGACGAAGCCGCCGAACAGACGCTTTATGAACATTCCGATGAAGTTGGTTTATGTGGTGGTCCTTGCTACTTCGCCAATGTTCACGTATATATTGAAGGTGGCGATATGGAAGGTACGTATTCCGTCGATGAAGACGGAAACCTTGAACCTCTTTAATGAAAGTTTGATTTAAGTCAAACCAACCCCTTGACAGAATACGTTAAGGGGTTTATCCTTTGGGTGTAAAGGTTAAGGAGTTTGATATGTATACGTATGATAATGGTTCTTGTGTGGTTCTCGTTCCGACTATTGTCGCTATGGTTCTTGCGACTCCCAATTCAACGGATTACGACAAGACGGAAGCGAATGGCATCCTTCTTGAGTTGCTTAAGCAACGTCATCCCGTTCGCAAGTTCTATGACGGACGTTCCTACGAAGATTTTAAGGAATATGAGGTTGAACTTGCGGAATACGATTTGATGAATATTCGCCGTTATGTTCTCAAGACGTTCCTTCCTCAAATGAAGGAATTGGGATATACCTCTTATAAGGTTGAAGACGAATGTGCAAATCCTATTTGGGATTCTGAGTATGACGAAGAGTTGACGTGGGGTGAAACGTGGAGTGCCCTTCGTGAAATCGCCAACTACACGTCAGACTTCTTGATTGCAAGCGAGGAAATTTCCGAGGGACGTTTTAGTTCTATCGAAACCGCTCTCTTCTATCTCTCTTCGGCTTTCATCAACCCGAAGGTGAAGCACTCTCTCTATTGCATCCCCGTTCGCTTTTTCCCAAAGAAGCATTAATCAGAAAGGAGTTAAGATATGTCTAAGATTGATTCTTTGAAGTTCCTTTTCTTTTTGGGGCTTGAGGTTGGGGCATTGTCTCTCTTTACTCTTTGGTTGTATTTCGTGAGCAAGTATATCCTTTTCCCGAATTACTTTTAATGGAGTGCCTGATGTTTGGTTTAAAAGATGTTGAATTTAATTGTGCGACTATGTACGATTCTACTTTCAAGGGGTTCACTTTTCATAGTCTAAGCCAAAAGGATGGGGATGTTGTATTGGATACCCCGAACTTTTTCCTAATGTTATTCAAGTATTGCGAATACGCATATAATCATACGGAACTCTTGGATGTTGATGATTTTCATAAGACACTTGACCCAGAATTGATGCGAATGGCTTTAAAAATCTGCATTGCGGTAAAGAAGAAGACGGGGGACTTTTTCGGCACTTTTTCAAAATGTGTGGAATATTTCCGTCAGGATGTAGCCGATATTACCGAAAAGGTTGTTCTAGAAGAGACGGGATGGAAGGGGGAAGTTTAGAATGTTACTTGGGGCGATATTTGCATTTCTTGTGACTTATTTCTTGTTCGATTACGCTAATAAGTCGGGGGCAAACCACAAAAAACTTTACCGAGATTTGGGGCACTTGTTTTTTTGTATTTCTGTTGGGCTGTTTGTTGTTTCTATCTTTAAGCACGTTCTTTGATTTAAATCAAACCTTTGTCTTGACAGGGGTTTCATTCGGTACTAACATTTGGGTGTTAACGGTTAAGGAGTTTTGAAATGAGTAAGAAAGTTGGGAAGGTTTACACAACACGAGACATTGCGGTTCGTTATGCGAAAGCCCTTAAGAAAGGCGAGACGATTAAGGACATTTGTGAGTCCCTAGCGTTTATCTCTTTTGGTAATACCGAGCATCGTTCTATCAAAGATGTCAACAAGATTGATAGCATCGATTACTTCTTTGGAAAGGTTAATTGTATTACAGTTCACTTTCCGAGCGATGCATCACCATTCATCGCCGTTACAGAAGTTCTCTAATTGTTTTAAGGAGTTGCCGATTATGTTTAACTATCAGATTTCCCCCGAAAGTTTTGCCAATCAGATTTTGATGACGGCGAACGTTGCCGATGAGATTGTTGTTAATCCCGATGAATTGGCTATGTCTCTCTTTCATATGAAGGTTATCTACTCGGATAAATTGCGTGTTAACTACGACGACAATTGTTTTGAGATTCCTTTCAAGTATATGGGCAATAAGGCGGTAGAACGCTTTGCAATTACTCTTTTGCTTTTCAAGATGTATTACAGTGATGATGGCAAAGACGCAAATACAACGATGTTTGATATGACAGCCGCCAACGAGTTTATTTCTACTATCCTGATGCCCGAAAAAGAATTTACACGACTCTACTCGGTTCTCACTAAGGAAGAACTAGCCAAAGTCTTCGGAGTAACTGAGACATTTGTTCGATATCGTGCTGATTGCCTAAACCTCCTTAACTCTTAACTCCTTAAAATTAGGCGATTCAGCACACTTCGCCCCATTGATTTTAAAGCGGAAATTTTCGGAAAACGTAAATAAATGCCTTTAAAATTGATGGGGTGATTTCCTATCCATTTGAGGGGAAACAAATGCGTTTTGAGATACTAGGGATGTTGTTCCTTTTTCTTTCCTACTACTCTTTTGGGTTGCACTACACGGCTAGGTCGGTACTAGTTGATATGCTTTTAATGTCTTTCGGGTGGCTTATGATGTTTCTTGCTTTGGTGTGTGTTTTCCTTCTATATCTTTGACAAAAATCAAACTTTTCGCTCATATTTCACTTGACACACCTATGGTTTCTTGTTAATATTCCAATGTAAGAAAAGAAACGGAGTTTTCCAAATGAGAGACAAAACGATTTCCCTAATCATTCAAAATCAACTCGATTCACTCGTTTATTCGATTAAGCACGCCACTTCTGAAGAGGAGTTAAATGTTTACAAACAACAATGGCGAGGTGTTTTTGAAACGCTAAAGGCTTTTTCTGATTACTACGATACGTCAGTTGGTGGTGTTCACTCCCCACAATCTTTAGGGAACTACTTGATTGTTCGTTCTACTTCCGAGGCGAAGTACTACAACGCCGTTGTAGAGGCTTCAGAACGCCTTCAGAATGCTTAAGGCGAGGTGAGGACAATTTGCTAGATTGTGATAGAAGGGGTTTAGAATTGACGTTCTAAACTCTTTCGTTTATTTAGAAAAAAAAAACAATCATTTGACAAAAATCAAACAAATATCCCCAAATTTTGATATACTCTTCTCGTATTGGTTGAGGAGTTTTAGATGTTAACGATTCAAGGAAAATTTGCTGATGCAACCGTGATGACAGATAACATCGAACAGCATTGCATTGAACAGATTCAGCACATTGTTGATATTGAAGAATTTGCTGGTTCGAAAATTGTTCTTATGCCCGACTGTCACGCAGGAAAAGGCTGTTGCGTTGGTTTCACCCAAACGGTTACGGACAAAATCTGTCCCTCTCTTGTGGGAGTTGACATTGGTTGTGGTATGCTCACTCTAGAATTGGCGGATGATGTTTCTACGGATGAATTCCTAGATGCTTGCCGTGCTGTTCCTGTTGGACATTCGATTCATCGTCAGGCTCAAGTTGATGTTTCTGAATTGTTGGGGCATCTTCACGCCGATGTTTCCGAACGTTTTGAGTATTTGCAAAAGTCCGTCGGTTCTTTGGGTTCGGGAAACCATTTCATTGAGTTAAACGTTTCCGAGAAAACGGGTGCAAAGTATGTGGTGATTCATTCGGGTTCACGTCATTTGGGCGTTATGGTTTGTCAATATTGGCTATCTCGTGCATCAGGTGAAGGTGATTTAAAATTCCTTCACGGTGAAGATGCTACGATGTATCTAGAAGATATGGCACTCACGCAAGAGTACGCCGAAATCAACCGTGCTATGATTGCTCAAGAATTGGGCTTTTCTGTTCTCTCTCAATGGGAAACGGTACATAACTATGTACATACCTGTTCTGAAACGGGTGAAGTGATTCTTCGCAAGGGTTCTATTTCTGCCTTGCGTGGCGAACGTTGCCTAATTCCTCTCAATATGCGAGATGGTTCTTTGGTTTGTGTGGGCTTAGGGAATCCCGATTGGAACTATTCCGCCCCTCACGGTGCAGGACGTGCCGTGTCTCGTACTCAAGCACGAGCGATGTTTCAACTGTCGGACTATCAGGCATCAATGCAAGGTATAGCGTCTGTTTCCGTGTGTGCAAAGACGATTGACGAATGTCCTTTTGCCTACAAAGATGCTACCGAAATCGAAACGCTAATCGATGGGCATTGTGTTGAAGTAGTTGACCATCTGCGAGTTTTGGCAAATCACAAGGGTTTTTAATTTGGCGAAAGTTTGACTTAAGTCAAAGAATCCCCTTGACAGTAACACATCAGGGGGATTATTATATGGATATAAAGGATAATTAAGGAGTTTCAAATGTCTAAGCCAATCAATTTAGTTGTTTTGCCAAAGGTTGTTGCCCTAGGTTTTCGGAATTGGTTCAATGGATGCTATTATGCATCGGGTAATGAATGCCTTGAAGAAGCAAAGGAAATTTACTTTGAGAAAACGTCCCCGAAACAAATCATCGACGAAGTTTGGCACGAAGACCCAATTCAATTCGACTTCAACGATGAAGACGAAATCGTGAACAATTATGTGTACTACGTTGCCGAACAACTGATGGAATCGGACGAAGTCAAGGGTATTTTTGAAAAGTTTAAGGGTATGGGTTACACCTCTCTTGAAATCATTGGTGAAACCGATGATTTGTGGAGTGATTCGATTGACTACAACGATACCGAGTGCAACACGCTTTGCGAATTCACGGAAAAGTACTTTGATAATGATGTTAAGGGTGTGTTCGTCATCTTTCGGAAATAATCGAAAAGTTTGATTAAAGTCAAAGAATCCCCTTGACAGTTCGAGGGGATTTTCTTATACTGAGGATGTAAAGGTTAAGGAGTTTGTTATGACTATCGCTTTGAAGTATTTTTTGAAGATTCGGAGTTTCCCAAAGTACACGCTAAAGGGTGTTGAATATATCGACGATTATCACCTTCTGAAGTTGATTGATTCTCTCTTTGGGGAGTTTAACAAGAAGGACGGATTTGTTCGGAATGAAGAATATGACACCGAAACCGATACGCAATGGTGGACGTTTTCGGACGATTCGGTTTTAAAAATTGAGCATCCATATCAGCATCACGATACGTGTGCCGTTGTTTCTCATTAAGGAGTCTAAATTATGCTGTATCACGAGTTGTGTTTTGTTGTTATCGGATTGATGAGCAGTGTATTTTTCCTTCACTTTTTCTTTCCGAGTGATTAGGGGTTGGTTATGGGTGACAAATATTTTCGACACTTCGGGAAAATGCAACACCTAGATGAAGCGATTGCCGAAAATGACTCTAGGGAATTCCCGACAGATTTTTGGGTATCCGAAAAGATTGACGGTTGCAACGTAGGAATTTATATCAACCAATCGGGTTTTTCTTGCTTTTCTCGTAATGGGAACAATGCAAGCGGTTTGTTTGATTTTGAAGAAGATGCTAAGGTTCTACTTCCATTAATTCAAGCCATTCAAGAGAAAATCCCTTCTGATGGATGCGATTATGTATATCTTTGGGGTGAATATTATGGCTCAAGGATTAATCGAAGAATTAACTACGGCGTTCAATCGGGATTTAAGTTTTATGACGGATTTGTGTCTTATGGTGGTGTGGAAGTTCGACTCAATCCGAAAGTTCTAGAGCGTTTTAAGGAAGTTTGGCTCAAGAATACGTTCGATGACTTCTTTGTGAAATATACAAAGTACACGGTTAAATCTCTTGCTGAATTAATGAGTCTTTTGCCCCTACCCTCTAAGTCCGAATATTCAGACGACGAAAGAGAGGGGTATGTTATCACCGAGATTACAGACAAAGGTTATGTACTGCATTATAAGTACAAAGCACCCAATTTTAGGGACAAACCCCCAAAGTTGAAATTTGAGGATTTAAGCGAGACGAAAAAGATTATTATGTCTCTCAATGAAACCTTTAAGGAATATATCAACACGGCTAGAGTTACGGACGTTTTCAGCAAGAACACGAATCTTTGCAATGAAAATATTCCCGAATTGTGCCGTCAGTTGGTAGAAGATGCTATAGAGGATTTTGCGAAGGATTATTCCGAAGAACTCTCAAAACTTGATGACGGTGAGCGTAAAAAGGTGTATAATGTTGGTGGTATGCCTTTTAGGTTAGTTAAAACCGAATTGAGCAAACGAAAATAGCGATTAGAGGGGTTTAAATGGGGCTAGGACGCATTCTGAAAACTTTTTCTACCGTACCTAGCCAAAAGGGTTGTGAGTGTCCTGTAGACGATTTTGTGAGCCTTGTGAGGATTTTAAATGAATTGTTATTTGGTTAGTTTCATTGTGGCAATTCCGCTATTGGTGGCGTTGATTTTCCCGATGATTTACATTTTTAAAGATATTATCAACGAATTTTCGGGGGAGTATGACGATGAAGAAAACTAGAGTACTTGACGATATCGATATGATTGAGACGTTTATTGAAAGAGCATCGAACAGTCTTTGTATGTCCCATCAATTTTTGAAAGAATTGGAAAAGGATGTTAAACTTGCGACAAAGGATTCGGGTGCAATTTCGAGTACGGCAAAAAAGTCAAAACTGATGCCTGCTGATGTCTTTCCGAGTGCCAAAATGATGGATGAATCTTTCACTCTTATTGTGGAAGTTGATTTGGGGACTACGAAGAGAGTCGTTGAAGGCGAGGGATATTTCGTTTATGATTGTGGTGAGTCTTTTTGGTGCTTAAATGACTCTTTAGATAAGCCCTATAAGATTTTGGCGTGGATTAGAAAGTAGTTTATGAATACGGAAATTTGGCAGAGTTGGTTTATTGCGCTCCCCTGCTAAGGGAGTGAAGGCAGAATGATGCTTTCCGAAGGTTCAAATCCTTCAATTTCCGCCAATTAATTTGAGGAAAATATATGTCGTTTCCTATGTATCTGTTTGTTGTTCTTGTTTGGTTATCTGCGTGGTTTATTTTGATTAGTGTATGCGTAACGAATTACGTACGTACGGAATATGTTGATGATGAAGGTTTTGTCCGAACAAAATACCGTAACTTTACAGACAAAGAAAAGAAAATTTTGTTGTGGACTAAGCGAGTTTGTATCGTGGTGATTTTTGGTTTACCGTTGTTTTTAGCGTTCGTTTTGTGAGGTGTACATTATGGAATATTGGGATCTTGTCTTTTATAACTTTATTGGATTAATTAAGAGTTTCCTCTTTTTGGGGACGATTATTTCAACAGTCCTATTTGCCAATTGGTGCTTTAAACTTGAAGAAGAAAACAAGGATAGAAAGAAGGTTGTGCGGAATATTACCTTTTGGGGTTCACTTGTCTTGATTCTACCGATTACTATGTGTTTTATTCCATTTTAATGTATAATACTCGCTATAGCACAATTGGAAAATGCAACGGATTTCTAATCCGTGGATTGCGGGTTCGAATCCTGCTAGCGAGACCAAATCTTGCGCCTTTCGCCTAACGGTTAGGGCAACCGACTCATAATCGGCAGGTTGTTGGTTCAAATCCAACAAGGCGCACCAAATAAACAGGAGTCAAAAGATGAAACTTAACGATTGGATTCTTCTCTTTAGTGCTTTTCTTCTAATTGCTTGCGGAATGCAGTTTCTAGCAATTGCCCTTGATTGAGAAAACCCTTTCTTTTTAGATTTCCTGAAATATAAAGATGTTGGGGCTGTTTGGTTGCCAACATCTTTATATTTTGTTCCAGCATATTATGTCGAAGACTCTTGAGGTTGGCTATAACTTTTTGGGTGTCGTCAATCTTTCCCGAATGATAGAACATCATCCATTGATAAGATTTATTTCCCAAGAACGAAAGAGCATCATCTTCTATTTTGATGTTAAAGAAATCAAAGGGTGCAAATAAAACATCGTTCCCTTTATAAGTTATGTTGATGACGTTTTGTGTTGGATTAAGCCAATTGCCGTCCTTATCTACCATCGCCAAAAAGAAGTCTGCATCGTCGAGTAACACTATTTTGCCATTCTTGAAAGCGTAGTCTTCAAACTTATTCACACAATCACGAACAATCTTAAGGCGTTTCATTTGAGGGAAATATTCTCTTAGTTGGAGTTCTATTTCCTTTAAGCCAAGTTCTGCTTCAAGTAGTTCTAATGTATTTGACCAATCGAGAAACAAATCCTCATAGGATATTTTTTCGGGAGTACATACCTCTAACTTTTCTCTTTGCTCAATCTGATAGATACTTCCTTTTTCTTTGTCGTATATCGTCTGAGTGTTCCAAACCAATCCAAATTGCTCACGATATATTTTGGCGAGGGCTTCACGGATGGCGCAAAAGAACTGCGTTGTGTAAGTTGTCTGATATATCTTATAGAAGTAGTTGTCGCTACGAATTACGACTTGATTATCGTAGTCTTTCCATTTATAGAGATTGTTTGGATTCTTACCTTCAAATTCTATTATGTTGGTTATAAACCGATTCGCCAAATTTGAATCTTTAGATACAAGGGAAAAACTCACGAAAAACTCCCAATCTTTAACTTATCACATATACAACATCTTACTTCATCACAATATGGCATATAGTTAACCGTATGCCCACATTTTTGTAGTGGCATATCATCTTCAGAACCCATTTTATTCTTTTCACGAATAGTATCCGATACAGTTCCGTTATTAAGGGAACGAATGAGTTCATCACTACGATACTGTACATTAAACAATCTACCCCACAGGTTCTCGGACTCCTGATTTTTGAACTTGATGAGAAATTCTAAAAACTTCTTTCGGGTTGGGTGAAAGTTGGGGATTACTTCGTTGCTTGCTTTGATGGATATAATACGGTTTTTAAGCGTATCCTTTTCGAGATTCACAAACGGGGAAGGCTGTTTAAAGAACAAAGAGATATCGTGCTTTAAAGCAAATTCCCCAAACGTTCCAAATTCACCGCTTAGATATTTCTCTATCAATACCCCTGAGAGAACGATACAACAGTTTACTTTCAAATCGGGATAGACTTCTCGTAGATGCTTAACGTGATACTCCCAATTGTCGAGCATCTTCTTTGTTTTGAATCTGCCTACTGCATCCCAAGACGTAACAACCCAAACATTTTTGGTGTCTTTAAACTTTCCTAAAATCTCGTAGAGTTCTTTTTGTTTTCCGATTGTAAGTGTTGCCGATACCCAAAACTCTTCTATAGTACCGTTGTTATACAGTTCGGATATCTTATCAATTAACTTATAGAATAATGCTTTTACCGCTAGATTTTTGAGTTGTCCCTGAAAGAATTCGCCCCCAATTAACCCAATGCAGTTGAATTTTGGATAGTTCGTCATATCTGATACGATATCGATGACACGTTGCAGGGCTTCAATTTTTATGCTATCGGGAGTCTTGCGATTCTCTTTTCCGAGATAACAAAACGTGCAGAGATTGTTGCATTCCTGCCACAATTCAAATTGCAGAGTTCGCTTTTCTTTCAGATTCATAACAAACACCTAATCAAGACGGATTATCGGGAAAGTCACACAATTAGAAGACAATCCATCTATAGTTAGAGTCTCATTTTCGATACAGTAATAATAGAACGGATTGGAGTAAAGAGATACCGTGGCGACTCTTTCCCTTGCAAGCATATTTTTAAACACATAACCCTTTGAGTTTAGTGTGTCGAGTTCGTCTCGGACTAGATAAATTCTAAGCAGTTCTTCAACTGTCGGTATCGTTGCACGACTATTAAACTGTTTAACCAATCTCGGTAAGCCCCCTCTTTCGTCTGTTGTTGGTTCGAGAGAGATGAGTTCATCAATTGAGATATCGTTAATTGTATGCCCTTCACAGATTTCCTTGATTTTTTCATCTGTATATGTACTTAAATCCTTTGGTAAAGGAATATCATTAATATGTGGGTTACACATATTAAGAGAGTATCCACAAAGATACGATTTTAATGATTTGATTTCCTTTTCGGATATATCACAAACGAGAAAAGCACCATCGGAATATTTCAATAGAGTCCCGTTTTCTTTACGAGTCAATGTAATCATAACGAAGTAAATTTTTAATATAATTCACGGCAGAGGTGAAATTTTCAATTGAATCCTGTTGCAGTCGCATTTTTATATAGTACTTGTTATCATAGCGTTCGAGAAAATGATTATCGAACAACCTCTCTATGATATTTGGGTTTTGTACAATCTGCGCAACAAAGAAATGTTTGGCTGAATTTTTAAGTGGTATTAATCTTTTCGCCTTAATCTCGTTTTCAAATGCCTTAAAATACTTGTTTTGAAAATTGTCTAACCCGTTTAGTGGTAATAGTTTCTCTAGGGCATCGATATGATTCTTTACGTCTCTATACCACCGTTCACCGATGGGTTGACATACTTTGCGATATATGCAAATTCCCATATTGAAACCCCCAATAATCGAGTGGGCTGTATAGATGATATAGTCGAAAGTCGTATATTTTGAAGGGATGAAAAAGAGTTGCTGAACAGCATCGTTAACCGCTACAACAGAAATCCCATCTTTTTTCAAGTTATCTATAAAGGAGATAACAGCATCAACGTTATGAATTTCCCCCGTTTGATAGCACGTACTAGTAAAATATATCAAAACATTCTTAACACCTTTGGGCAGTTGATAACCTTTTATGGCTTCGACGTTTTTAAACTTTGCAAATTCCATCCCAAATTGGGGGACTGCCTTGTTGGGATTTGGATGGGGTTCACCGATAAAGATAACAAAATAATCCCTGTATCGTGCCAAAATTTTACAGATAAGTTCCGTCGCCCCCAAACTATAACCAATTGTATAGTTGTCCGTGGTTAAATCCGAATGAGTAAGTTCAAAGAAACGTCTATCGAGTTCCTTACCTTGGTTTTCTGTAGGCGTATCAAAAGCATAACTAAACTCAATCATATTTCACCATCCAATGTACGAATGTCACAGAGAATACATTTATCTGAGTCGGAATAACAGGTGTATAGCATCGAATGTCCGCATTTGGGGTTAATCTCTTCCTTTCCATCTGAGAGGATTGGAATCTGCTTTGTGTCCCCACTCGTTTTATTGTTTAGCCCCGTATACTTGAATGTGGCAGAGTTCTTTGTGCTGTTTATAAAACTTAGATAGATAAAGTTGTCCCTCTCTCGCAGATATTTTAAAAATGCAAGAAAGTCGTTTCTCTTAAAAAAGAAATCATCTAATTTTCTACCCGTATGTACAGGATGAGGATATAGTAGTTGTAGATTACAGTTTGGGAAGTTTTCTTCTATAAAATCCTTCACATCAAACTTCCCCTCTTTCCACAGATTGATTAGATTCTGCGTCAAAATCATCTGCACACCTACGGCGTAGTTGTATCTCTTTGCAAAGGCATTAATGTTGTTGTATGCCTTCAGTCTAGCCGTCTCGGATTTGTATCGATATTTTAAGTCATAACTAAAATTTACGTCTACTCTTGTGATATCCGTTCGTTCTACAATCCTATCAATTACCCTATAAAGGAAATCGGGCTTGTAGATTCCATTCGTTACGGTACTAAATCGTGCTTTAGGGCAGGGGATGAGTACATAGTCAATAACATCGTCAATCAGTTCCATAAAAGCATCCTGCACGGCTTTATTGCGAATGTAGAAGAGTTCACCGCCCAACAGAGAGATACCGTAGGCGAAGTCTCTAGCCCAATTAATACTCTTGATGTTTTCCTGAATCTGTCGAATCTGCGATATTTTCCATTCGTTAGACGTGGTTTTTCGTACCATCCTCAAACAGAAATCGCAGTTATTACAGCAGTCACTCCATACACCATATTGGACTACGTGTTTCTCATTATTTGGTTGATATGTTTCCGATGACAGCATATTAAAACCCCTCAAATGTATTTTTTAAATCACAGACAAAACACGTTCCTTTGGTTGAATATGTTTTATAGTTAATCGAGTGCCCACATTCCGAATTTGCGCAACTACTATATTCGTACTCTTTCGTGGATGGGTTGAATCTGTATATACGTTTTTCCTGATGATTGTCAAGATTCAAAACCATATTATGAATGTAGTTTGGGATTTCGTCATCCACAAATTTCAGCGTCTTAAAAATCTTTGAGCGACTAGCACTTAGCGAAGGAAGTAAAACGATGTAGGGAATCAACATTAGATTAACCCTATACTTTTCCGCAAACGCTTTAACATCCCACTCTCGTGACAGAATTCTGTTGCAAACCGTATTAGATAGAATCGTATTGACGGCTATGTTGCAATTGGGATAATTGTTTCTCACGTACTCCAAATTATGAAGCATAAGTTGTTCCGTCTTTGGGGTGAATCTTCCTTCTAAGTCGTATGAGGTTGTCATCTGAAAGCGAGAAAAATAATCGTGTTCTTTCAGTCGTTCTAGAAGATACACCAATATATCTAATTTTTTATAGATTAAGTTCGTATTGAGATAAAGGATATCAATTTCCCCGACTTTCATCATCCCAATAACCTTATCGATTAACGATTTAAGTTTGTTGAAGACGGTGGGGGTATCAAAAATTTCACCACCCATCAGTAAAAGATGACTGCCTTTAACGAAAGTGTCCGAATCGATAACCTGCATCACTTTATCGATTGAATATTCCCTTTCGGCTAATGTGAGTTTTTGTGGATTTTGTCTTTCAAAACAAAATTTGCAGTTATTATTACAGGCATCCCACAAAAGAAACTCATAAATTGGTTTCAAGGATTTCATAATAAATTTTATAGATTAGAATCCGATTGCTTTTAAAAGTTCGCCACCTATGGCAGATGTGCTAGCACTTGCAATCACAACGGGATATGCGTTTTCTACCAACGGCAAATCATCTGTATTAATACCTTTCGCCTTCCCGAAAATATGGGATAATGTTAGAAGACTATTTGATGCAATAATTTGCCGATAGAGATTTGGCAATTTAACGGGAGTATCAAGATAGGTGAGTTCGATGCGATGCATAGATTTTAAGCAAGCCAAATACCACTTAATAGTATTCGTTTGAACTTCTTTAATATCATTCGTCAATTCGAGTTTAATATCAAGAAACTGCTCCAAATCACTCACATATATTTCGGGCATACCGAACATAGAATCATCAAGAGTGTTGTATCCACTAATCAATAGATTAATGTTGATGATTATGTTCTCGTTAATTAGAGTTTCCCTTCGGAGAAAGTGCTGAAAAAGAAGGGTTAAGTTGTGCGTAGAAAATCCTTTGAAGTTGAAAAATACGTTTGAGCGTTTTTCGGGTTCTTTTTCTTCTTCATCGAGAATCAAGTCGGTACAACGGAGTACCTCTTTTAAGTCATTAAGAGATAAATCCACGTCAAAGGATATTCTAATCCTATCATTTTCGGGAGTTAGGAGACTCGTAAACTTATCAATATTAAATGTGTTATCAACGATTAAATTTTTCATAATAAAAGTTAAACTCGCTTCTTTCGTATGATATTTAATTGGTGTACTTGAACGAACCCGTATTGCGTGATTTGTATGACCAACTTGATGGATTTATATTAACGGTTATGTTTGAAAACTGCAACGTAAGATTCATCCCATAAGACTTTGAGTTATAATCTTTATAATATGTTGCTAATTCGATTTGCACACCATTTGACGTAGCGGATATATATTTGTCAACACTTCTATTATTTGTATAATACGTATCGGGTTCTTCTGCGCCACCCTGTACAACTGTATGACCATATATTGTTCCATAAACGTGTACACTTTGACCCGACGGTATACCCGTAAGTGTTAGGTACGTTGTATAACTATTACCACAATAAAAATCATAATAGATATAACGAGGGTCTGTTTCGCCGTTCCCCAAAAAACGAATTGAGTAGTTCATCGTGCATTTTCGGGCATTGTTACTGATAATATTGCTTAAAACATTGTTTAAATTGTTAACGTCATCACCGACAATCAAAGTACCGTTTTTAACGGATGTCCCCGTACTGCCCGATGTGTAATAACGCATATAGACTATGCATTTTGTTTGGTTTCGTCCCTGTACAAAACAGACATTCTTATTAATAAATCCCGCTACAGCCTGAAAGAAGTACATCTTCCCCCTAGCATCGGCAACAGATGAGAGAGAAACCGTCGTGCCGAATCCGCTAGCATTCATATATGCTTTAAAATCCGACTCTACGGCACTAGTACCGACTTGTGATATCGGTGTGCTTATAGTAAGAATAGCCGTCTTACGAATTGGACTCCCCGTGCTATCTATGATTTCTCTATAGCCCGACTTGTACGCCGCTGGAATTTGACTATAGTTGGAAACGTTTTGACACGCTGATTTGATTTGTGTCAATACTTGGTCATAAAGTGTCTGATAAGTTATTGCCATAAGCCGAGATTAATATAAGCGATATACGTACAGGATGATGAAGAACTAGAAGAACTAGACGAACAGGATGAACTGCAAGAACTACAGCAACTCATACCCAAAGTATAGTAGCATTGAAAATAGCCAAGATTATTTGTCAGCCCATAAACCATCTCTTTAAGATTCGTCTTCGTTAGTTCGTCTTCGGTTAAAGCCGATTCAGATGTGACACCCGTGAAGGCAGTATTTGATGGAACATAGACAACGGCAGAGTCTGTAGTATAGTCGTTTGTTAGGACTACTACTTTCGTTTTAATGAATACGCTAGCACAGGCAATAAAGTGCAAGATACCTTTGGTTGTCATAAGGCTATTTGCTTTCCGAGCGACACCATATGTAATCAGGAACGAATTAAACTCATTTGCTACGGTTGATGCTGTAACTTCAACGAGTGGACTATTGCTATTTGTAAAAGAAGCGTTTGTTGCGTAGTTGATATACTGAGGGTCTCTCTCACCCCTTTCGGGGACAGTAGCCGTTCCACCCGAAACGCTATACTTTGCGCCTTTCTTTAAAGCGTATGGTATCGAATTTGCACTACCATATCCGATATTTTGACACTTCGTTGTAATTAAATTAAGGACGGCATTTACCAAATCCTGATAGACAATTGTTTGCCCTTGTGCTATGCTCATAATTATTTCAATGCTAAATTGTTCCGTGAATATTTAATTTGAGATTCATATGTTCAAATGGGATGAAAAAATAGCAATCGGGGAGTTGTCAAAAAGCGATAATATGCCGATTGTAGATTTAAATCCAACAGAGAAGAGGATGATAACAAAGCACAGAATTGAAAACGGCTATCATCTTATTACTCGTACTTTCGACTTATGGAATCTGCTTTGCGCAAAAGCCTGCATCGATTACTACAATACCCTAGATGGACTAGAGGGTAAATTTTCAATTGAGTATACAGAAATAAGTGACGGCTATTTTGTAGTAACAACCAAAATGCCCCATCTGACAGTACCAAATGCAGATATATTGGAAAAGCACAATATGTCGATATCCGCCGTTGATAATCTCATAGAAAATTTAAACCGAGTCAATAAAACCAATATCGAGAAGTATATAAGCGGTATACTATCTCTCAACAATGTACATAGTTGGAAACTTATATGTTTGGATATTGGAAACAACAACTCTTTCCTATATAAGAGTCAATATTATCAGTTGGATATTGAATCTTTCGCCGTAATATGCTACGGTAAAGATGGAAAGCCAATGAAATTAACAGAAAGCACCGACAGAAAACCTAGGGCAACTAATTGCAAGGCATTTATCGATATTTCAAAAGAGACGATATCGGGAAATTACTTTAAAGATGTTCTAGACTTTCTTTATTCCTTTTAAATAGTAACACTATGAAAACTACACAATTCTTAAAATTCCTTCTTGAAGATATGTCTATTTCCGATGCTAAGAAACTTTTTGGCTTATCGGGTAATGAAGACGCTGGCGATATCGCAAAAATCTATCGCAAATTATCGATGAAATATCACCCCGATAGACGTGGGGGTAGTAATGATATGATGTCGAAAGTTAATCAGGCGAGAGAAATTTTGCAAAAGCAATACGGAAAGGCAAAGAACGGCAAGTCATATGAAGATGCCGTCAAAGATAGTCAAAATTTCCGTGAACGTGAGAAAAAGTACGAAGCCGAACTTGAAGCGATTCGGAAATACGTACAAACTTTTCTCAAGCGATTTGAGCCTGATGTTTATCGCAAGTACATTGAAGAAACTTTTAAAAAGCAAATCTTCATCACACAGAATAAGCCCTATGGTAGAATGGGGATGCGACTTGAACTTGCAGATGCAGAGCGAGACATTGTCTTCACATTAGACTTCTTTCCAAAGGATAGCGAGTGGACGCTTCACGACCAGATTTTTGGTAGCGATTCCCCAATCCTTAGTTTGAATGGACAAATTATTGAGTTCGCCTTCCATTCGTTTGTTCTTATTAATGGCAAGAAGCAGGTGTTACAAAAAGACTACACCGTTATGTCAAATAATCCGAAGATTTTCACTGACCCGACAATTTTGTTGCCCGCTATGCGTATGAAGAAGTTGGCGAGTGGTTTGGTGAGAAAGGGTAAGGTTGCCATTCGTGATTTCAATGCTATGTTTGTACGGCAGTTTGGTGCAAAGATGAGAAAAGAGGGTTCGTTCTATCAATGGGCTATTGCGTTCCCCGACAAAGGTTTTTGGGTTAAGGTTTTCCGCTATCATTATAGAATGGGACTCGGTACTTACTACGAAGTGGTTAATATTTGCAAGTATGATGCCGATGATAAGTGGCATCCGTACTCAAATGATTCACTAGACCCGAAATATTATACGGAGTTCCGACAGATTTTTGGTTCAACACGCAAGAAGAATCTAGAAGAAAACGAGGAAACGTTGAAACTTTTTCAAGATTCTTTGAAGCAGTTGAAGCGAGACGGAAACTTGAAAAAATTCGTGGATGCATTTAGGAACGCTATGAACTAAGAAATAACCCCTTGACAAATAACCTCAAGGGGTTTATTATATCTGAGTGTTCAACGATTCAAGGAAAGGAGTTGTTTGTGCTTCCTGCAAAGTGGTATACAAAATGGTATAAAGAATGGGATTATTTGATTGTTCGTGGGATACTTAAGTCTTACTCAAAAAAGATTGGTGCTTGTTCTTTGGACATTGCATATGTAGATAAAGTCAATAATGAGTATGAAGTAAAGATAACCCTACCCGACTTTCCGAAGATGGAAGAGGATTTAAATGGATATGCGGCGTGGCAGATTGTTGAAAACGTTAACACCGAAGAGGTACAGAAAGCAGTTAAACCCTTCTTAAAAGACGTGTTAAAGGAAAACGGGGGAAAGGTTGCAAGTTTTCGAGTTCTACCTTTGAATCTTTGGGACGTAGATTCTGAGGATTGGTTTAAAGTAGGTAATTCTTATTATCTCTCTATGTTTAAGACGTTCGGGGTAGTATGTTTTGATGGAAATGCTAACCCAATTAGTCTAGATGAACTCCCAACGAAGGATATCCCACAGAAAACTCTAGAATACTATGGTAATTGGGCAAAATTCATTTATAGATTCTAAAGTTTGATGTTAATCAAATAATCCCAATAACCCCCTTGACAGGATATGTTGAGGGGGTTATTATATGGGTGTTGGTTGAGAAATTAAGGAGTTTAAAATGGGTAACAATTGGCAAGGTGATGATGAGGTGTTCGCTGAAGACGTGTGGACATACATTGACTTTCGTGAATTAACAGACGAAGAGCGAGAGGAATTTGTGAGGGGTTTCCGTGATGCCGATATGTTAGGCGTTGATGATTGGGATTCTTCAACACCTTGGGGTTGTCCTTGGTTTTGGCGCACAAATGACCGCAATTATGTTGATGGCGACAATGCCTATGATTGGGGGCGTTCGTGGTTTGAGCAATGTTCTTCTGAAATCGAAGAAGAGATGAAGAAGTCGAAGGAATTGGAAGATTTGGAAGATATTCGTAATGCGAATCGTTTGTCGGAGTAATAACCCTTGACTCTATCTGAGATTGAAGAGTTTGCCAAAGCAAATGGCACAAAGATTAGTACGACGTTTTTCGATACCGATAACGACAGAGCAAAAAATCACGGGATAGGTACGATGTGGCTTAACGAGATAATTGTTAAGCCCAAACAACGACATAAAGGAATTGGTACTAAGATTATTAAGATGCTACAGGAATATGCCAAAGCCGAAAAATTAAATATTCGGTTATTAGCCTGTAACTGCTATGGTACGGATTTAGAAAACCTCTATCGATTTTATTATAATTTAGGTTTTCGTTATGATAGAAGCGAACGGCGAACTGAATCCTCTTTGTATATGATTTGGGAGTATTGATTATGGATATGCGACTGTTTTGTTTTATTCTCGGTGGTTTGCTTGGGGCTTGGGGTGGTTGTTCTCACGCAAGACCCCCACATCCTATGCCACCACCGCATCATTATAGCCACCATCATAACCATTCGGGTGATATTGTTTTGGGCACGGTGGGGATTATTACGGGTTTAGCAGTACTGAATGCTATGCATAACCAACGGCAGAGAGAAACGATTGTATTGAGAGAAGTTCCGAGATACAATCAGATTGTCTATTGGTGTGAATCAGAAAGAGGTTTTTACCCCGATGTTAGAGCCTGTCCCGAAGGATGGCGAAAGGTTCAAGTTATGGAGATTCAATAATGGATACAATTTTAAAGTCTCAAAATTGGCACTACTACCCATATCGTAAACCCACAGAAGACGTGCGACATTTGTGTGTAACGGCACAGAATACGACGGACTTGCTGATGTGGGCTAGCGATTTGGGGAATTGGGTTAATGATAATGGGGAAATCGTTCAATTCAATGGGATGTACACAAAGGCACTAACCGAAGACGAAGAGATTGAAAAGAGAATCAGCACGGAAAGAGTTGTGGAGTTGATTAACGCTAGGGATTCGCTAGCAAAGCATCTTCTGAGAAAGACTGACGGATTTATCAAGGGGATGCATTATTCACCGTTTGTTTTGCCATATAATACACTTTATAATCTTTGTATGAAGTATGAAAAGGAAAAGGTTCGTATTATCTCAATGGGGTAAAGCGATGGAAAAAGAAAACAATAAGTACAAGATGAGCATTAGTTTTGAACCAAAATTTATCGGATTATTTTTTCTTTTAGGCATTGCCTTACTCGTAGCGGATAGTGTTATGGGGTGGGGATTGGCGTGGTACTATCTTGCTATTCCGTTCCTGATACCTTTCACGGCTATTTTATTGGGTGTTGTTATCTGTCTTATCCTTTCCGTCATAATCTTTTTAATGACTTGTATTTCTATTGCGTTTGGTGCGTTGGAAGACTGCATCGTTAGACGCATTTAAATTTTCTTTAATATCAACAGAAATAAGGCTTGACAAAAATCAAGCCTTTTCCAAATAATTTTCCAATTTTCCAAAAATTCCAAAAACTCGCTTGACAGGGTATTAATCTTTGATATAATGCCAATGTGAGTTGGGAAGTTTTCCAAATTTTAGGAGTTTTCGATGAGTGCAAAAACTTTTGTTTGTGGTAAGTATGTGGTGTCAAAGGCTAAAGATTACACGGTGCTTACCGTTCCCGAAGATGTGATTACATATTTGATGGATGGCAAAGAGGAGTTGTTCCGTGAGTTCCGTGAAAAGGAATCGACTTTTGGGTTTAGCGATAAAGAATTAGACGATATTGTTTGTGAGGACTTTCAAAATTTTTGGTGGGC
Source organism: uncultured Bacteroides sp. (assembly GCA_964398075.1). GTDB lineage: Bacteria > Bacteroidota > Bacteroidia > Bacteroidales > Paludibacteraceae > Colicola. The sequence continues at coordinate 20,137 of CAYNMA010000024.1, forward strand.
GTTCCGAAAGATTTGCCGTGAGTTGGAATATCACGGGATGACGAACTATGAAATCTTCGGGCAAAAGAAGACGTGGAATCATATTCTAGCCTGTTGTGATGGTTACGTCGGCGAAGAAGTTTGCTACGATGTCGTGTTTTGGAGCGCAAAGTAATGAAAGGCGAAAGAAAGATGAAGGAAGCCTTTCGAGAAGAGTTGAATCGTGTTTGGAAGGTTGCCAATGAAATTACAGGTTCACGCTTGCGCTATCCCGATGTCGAATGGTTTCACATCGTTGGCGATAAAGACGATGGCGACAATACCGCCGCTTATGCTCAAGGCAAGGGAAAGATAGCCATTTGTATTGAATATGCTTATTATTTCCGTGAGACGATGTTTGCCGTTCTTATTCACGAAGCGTCACATTGCTTTGCTGACCATTTGAACGAGAAGCGAGGAATTTGGGAAACTGACCACGGCAAGGAATGGCGAAAGATGGCAACCCGACTCGCTAAGGCTTTAGACTGTCATTTGGCGGTTGCAAATCACGCTTTTCATACGATGCAACTTTCGAGGGAGCAGATTGCTTACTGCAAAGCAAAACCGAGAAAGAAGAATGTCGTTGTTTGCAAACCCGTTTGGGAATGGGATTGACTTTTTTTCGGACGTATGCCATAATTTGGTATAGATTGATAAGGAGTTAACCGAATGATTTTGACGGCAAATTTTTATCTATTGTTATCGATTGCTGAAAACGGCAAATCCAAATACATCAAATCGAACTACGATGAAATCAAGCGATTCATCAAAAGGGCGTTAATCAAAGAATACAGAAAGATGGCTATGCCGAATGCTGAGATGAGTACAAAATACGGCAAGGCACAAAATGAAGAGTATATCAGGAAACACTTCAATATTCAGTTTGGGGAAGTTAACAAGTACGATGTGAAGTGGGTGAAAGAAGCGCATTTCACCGAACCAATTGAGATGCAAGACTACTCACAGGCTCAAATGTTTATTGCTATTGAAGAAGATGGCTTATCAATCGAAGACGGAAAAACCCTTTTTGAAAGGTTTAACGCAGTTATGGAAAAGAGAGAGGTGTTTTCGGATAAGTTTCATACATTTTGCTTAATCAGCAACGAAGACGATAGCAAAAAAGATATGTATGTGTTTTACAATGCATATTGGACAAAATTAGATGGTACTACCGAATGGAAGGATGCAGATTATTAATATGCGAAACGTTTTAAATGAACTTCGTGCTGTATCGGGCACGAAAGAAAAGATTTCCCTTTTGCGTTCTATGATTGAAGAAGATGAGAACGTTGCAAAGTATTTCAATATGGCATTGAACCCATATAAGACGTATGGTGTCAAGAAGATTCCATATGAATTGCCTTCTAAGATTTCAGAGGAAAAGTATGATATGTCAACCATCTTCGAAAAGGTTGACGAGTTATCTAAGATGAATCGAAGCGGTAAGACTCTAGAGGTATTAGATGATATCCTTTCACATTCCGAAGATGTGGATATGGTATCACGACTTATTTTGAAAGACGTGGATTGTGGCGTTAGTATAGCGAACTTCAACAAGGCTATTCCTGAAGGACTAGTCGAAAAGTATAAGGTTATGGATTATCCGTGCTGTTTGCTTTCTTCGGATGTTGAAAAGGTAACGGCTAAATTTGATTGGGATGAGGGGGTATATTGCCAAGAAAAATGCGACGGGATGCGATTTAATGCCATCGTAACGGGGAAAGAAAAGACGATTGAGTTCTTTGGACGTTCAGGCAAGCCGATTACGATTCTATCCAATGCATTTGTTGAAGAGTTCAAAACGCTAGCGAGTTCCTTTGAGGGGGATTTGGTATTTGATGGTGAATTACTCGTAGAAGATGATGGGGAAATTTTAGACAGAAAGACGGGCAACGGAATTCTGAACAAGGCGGTGCGTGGCACGATTAGCGAGAAAGAAAGCGATATGATTGTGGCTACCTTGTGGGACGTTATTCCGAAGGAGTTATTCGTTACACAAAATTATGATAAGTTTGCCCTACCCGAATACGAATATCACTCTCGTTTTACTCGTATTTCTGATATGTTTCGATTAGTTGCCTTTAAAGATGCTGAATACACATTCAGAAAGATTCGACTAGTTGATTCTATCGTTGTACATTCACTAGATGAATCTTATGACGAATTCAAGTCGAAATTGGCACAAGGAAAAGAGGGGGTTGTTCTAAAAAGTAAGCATTCGTATTGGAAGAACACGAGAGTGACGGATTGTGTCAAGTTAAAAGAAGTTCGAGATTGTGATTTAGAGGTTATTGGATATATTGAGGGAACGGGTAAGTACGAAGGTAAGATGGGTGCTTTATCGTGTCAGAGTTCCGATGGTAAACTTCTTGTTAACATTGGTACGGGTTTCACGGACGAAGAAAGAGAAGAGATTACCGATGGGAATATTATCGGTAAGATTGTAACTGTACAATATAATATGATTATTGAAGACAAGAAGACAAAGATTAAGAGTCTTTTCTTACCGAGATTTGTAGAGATTCGTACCGACAAGACGGAAGCGGATAGTCTAGAGAAAATTGAGGGGTAAAATATGAAAGTGATTGATGCTTTGGTTGGTACTGTATGTTCTATGGGAAATTTTTTCGTGTGGTTGATTGCGTGGTTTTTTGCTTTTTATTGGACATTGTGCGGTGACCCTTCCTTTTTGATTTTCTTAATTGTTTTCTTAGGTACGATATTTTGTATTAATCTGCATAATGCATCAAAGGAAAAAGAATGAGTGAGCAACTATTTTTTGGATTTCTGCTTTATTCCCTTTGTCATCTGATTATAATCACGGCGTACCCAATGGATGCTATGGGGTTTATTATCAAAGCACCAAAGGATGAATCATTAACCGAGTCGATTATATTCGTCGTTGAGGATGTTATTATATCTGCCCTAACCTTTGGAATCCTCTATATGATATGTACGTTTGTTTTTGGATTATTCCATTAGAATTAGCCCCATTTTGGGGCTTTTTCGTAGTCATTAAATTCATTAAATAGTGAGAAATTAAATTTTTGGAATCAATCGTGAGAAAATCGCAACTATTCACCAAAAATGCTGATGGGACTCGTGCAAATTTTTACCCTATAATTGATGCATCCGATGTCCTACCAGCGCAGAGTTCGGAAACCAATAAAAAGTACCTGATGAGTAATGGTACAACGGCAGAATGGTCATATCTTGTTGGTACAGATATCCGTTTTATGTCGAGTACAATAACTGAAGAGATTATAACGGCTGGGTCAATTTCCTTTGAGTTGGGAAATTCGCAGATTATATTCGTATTCATAGATGGTGTTTTGGCGAGAGAAGGGGAATCCTATACTCTAGACAAAACAGACACGACTAATGTAAAGGTAACAATTGACACATCTACGAACGTGGTTGTCGGGAGTGAAGTTGTTGTTTATGACTTTGTGGGTGTTATTGCAGGAAGTGGAAGCGGTAGCGGTAGTGGAGCATTGACGATTGATTCTGCCCTATCTACTAGTAGCACTAACCCTGTACAGAATGCTGTAATTACAACAAAGATTAACGATTTAGAGTCGAAGATTGACATACCGATTGATTCTGCCCTATCTACGACTAGCACAAATCCCGTACAGAATGCAATCATAACGGCTAAAATTAATGATTTGCAAGCGCAGTTGACGGGATTGAATGAAGCAATAGCGGCATTAACGACACAATATAAGGGGTAAGATTAGATGTCTTTTAGTTATCCAAAACTACTTCGCAAACTTTTTACGGATGATGGCAAGGGGGATGTTCTTAACGATTCCATTCTACCGAGTGGGTTGGTGAAGTTTAATTCATCAGAAACACTAACCGATACCGAAAAAGAGACGGCGAGAACAAATATCGATGCTCAAAGCAAATCAGAACTAGAAACGGCACTAGAAGAGATTGCCAACGAGATTAATAGTGGGACATAATTATGGCGATTAAAACATTTCTATTGGACGCTTTAAACGCCATCTTAAACAAAAGTAAGTCGTATACAGATACGTCTATTAGTACGGCGAAAACGGACATTAATTCTTCTTTGGCATTAAAGGCGAATAGTGCGGATTTGTCAAAGGTGGCGACTAGCGGAAAATATTCGGATATTAATGGAATTCCGACACTTGCAACGGTTGCCAAAAGTGGCTCATATGAAGACTTGACAAACAAGCCAACAATTCCGACAACCATAACAGTAGATAGTGCCCTATCTTCGAGCAGTACTAACCCCGTTCAAAATAGTGTTATTAATACTGCGTTGAATGCCAAAGTTAACCTAAATGGTAACCGTGGAACTATGAGCAGTTATGAAACAGTATCTAGTGGTTCAACAGTTAGTGCAACTAGTGCAGACACGATGACGACGAGTAGTAATGTGACTGTTAGTAATGGAACAAGCGGAACGAGTTGGACGAAGATTGTGAAGTTAACTTCGGCGGTTACTGTTACGCTGGGCTCAAGTTGGAGTTGGGCAAATGGTGAAGCCCCAATAATTGTGGCTAATGGTATTTTGGTTTGCTGTTGGTGTGGTGCAACGGGAATTGCAAACTTCTTGAGTCCTGAAGCGAGTTAATATTTGACAAACGAGAAAAGAGAGGATAAAATACTGTTAGAAAGTTGGATGAAGCGGTGTTATGCGGAGTCTAACTCGTGGGTTTAAGCGGATTGTCCCACAAACAACGAAACAAGACTGCACAAGGTACGTGACACTCACGAGAGGTGGAAGGGGTAGTTTCCCATCCGTTCACGGTGTAGGTATTCTACAAAATCAGCCGTGCGTAGGTGTGAGGTGGTAAGTGATTCTTACCCGTTGCAAGCGAACAATGACCGATA
>CAYNMA010000025.1:0-24812 GCA_964398075.1 uncultured Bacteroides sp.
CTTCCGCAGCTTTCTTCGCTGACATAGCTTTATCAAAAATGATTTTGATTTCTTTCTCATTCTTCAAAAGCCAGTTTTGAATACTTTCTGAAATAATTCCTGTAAAAGGACTCATATCTAGCTTTACGATTCTTGACTTCGTCTGAGCGTCATAAGCGACACCCGCCGCAGTTATATTAAAAGCAATCAACATTCCTTCTTGAATTGCATTACCTTCAAGATTATCGTCCTTATCTTTCAGCCATTTCTTCTCTCTAAAGAACTTGTTAAACTCTCTTGTAATAATAGTCTTAATCTGAGTAATATGTGGACCAGAATCTGTCTCACCAGTATTAACATAACTAATCATATTCATAGAATAATTACTCGTATATGTTAATACCAGATCAAGTTTATTCTTCCCTTCCGCAAAATTTATACTTAACCTATTGTTAATAATCTCTGTATCTTTAACCTTATCAGATACAAGATCGTTCAATCCATTCTTAGAAAAATAAGTAATTGGCTCGTCATCATTATGAGTTAAATTAATTGTCAAACCAGGGCATAAGCAAGTAAGAACCTTAAATAAATCTTTTACTTTTGGAAGCTCAACACTAATATTAGTAAAGAACTGCGGATCTGGTTGCCATTCAACAATTGTTCCGGTATGCTTATTGCTATTACCTGTTTCTCGGCTCTCAAAAATACCATCTTTAAAGGTAATACGTTCAAACTTTTTATCTCGGCAAGTTTCCACCACCAGCCAGCTACTCAAGAAATTAGATAGCTTACAACCGATTCCATTCAGCCCTAGAGCTGTACCTTCATAGACGCCATCGTCTGAAAATTTACCAGACGTATTTAATACGTCAAAGGACGCCTGAAGAACTGTCTCTCCATCATCTCTTAGTACATTTACAGGAAAACCTTGAGCAAAATCCTCTACTTTGCAATATCCGTCATCTTTTACAAATACATTAATAACATTGCCGTGTCCGACTGAAAATTCGTCAATCGCATTTGAAACAACCTCAATGAGAAGCTGAGTCGCATAAAGAGTGCTACCTGCATAGACACCTGGACGTAGCCTGGTGAACTCTCTCGGGGTCAATGACTGAATTGAGTCGTCCTTATAAATATTACTTTTCTTTTCTGTCATTATTTTCTCCTTTTTTCATTTTCTTAATATATTATATCATAATTTTTTAAAAAACGCAAAGAAGTTCATACGATTAATTTTCTCTTTACTACAGCTCACTAGAATTGTGCTTAATAAATGAATTTTTAGAAGCTTCATTAATAATAATTCTATGAATACTATCTATATCCTTCACGTATCCGGCTTTAATAATTTTGTCAAGCCGAACCGGAATATAATTAATGGTGTTAGAACATACACAAAAGTGATTAACGTCTTTCTTTCCATAGCCTAAATTTCCATGGTCATGACCGTGTATATTAAGCCCGAAACCTAAGTTAATAGGTTCATGCGATAAAAGAATCTTATCTGCAATGAAGAGCGGACCTCCGTATACCTCATCGAACATTTTATCTTTAATTGTTACATTATATCTAACAAAAGGAGAATGGAACTCATAGGACATATTAATATAAATATTTTCTTGAGGAAATTCCTCTCTTAAATGAGACATTAATTTTCTCTCTCCTTTTTCGTCTCTTCCCCATTCATCTGCATCGTAGACTCTCATTATAATTTTCTTCCTGTAATTAGAAAGACCTTTATCATGGTTTCCCGCAATAAGAATCTTTTTATTCGCTTTAATTTGCTGAATATACTCTGGATTTCCTACATCTCCCAAGAGAACAAAAGTATCAGTCTTTTGAACCATTTGATTAATTACTTTAATCTGTTGCTGCGGCGAGGGCCAGTCTTCCGCCATAAGCTTACAATCAGGATCGTCAAAGTGGGTATCGGAATAGACCCAGATACTACCGGTTGCCGCCCATGGTTTAAATTTATCATATAACATATCAATCATAGCATATCTCCTTTCTTTTGGGAAGCTTGTCATTGATTTTTTCCTAATTTTTTCATATAATATTTATATATTAATTAATTCCTTTTTCTTTTCTTATTTATATTATAACAAAAAATTTTAAAGAAATAAAAAGAAGTATTCTTTCTCTTTAAAATAAAAAATGTGGGAACGAGTTTCACTCGTTCCCACTAAGAGGAGAAAAGAGTCTTCGACTCTTTTCTCCTAACAAAAGAAAGTATTAAACATGAGTTCTATTTTCTTTATATCCATAAATACAATAATGTTCATAATACTTTGCTAAATTAGAACCATAAGCTGCAACTAAATCAGCATTCTTTGCTTTATATACTGCGACATTAAAATCTTTAGATGCTTGGCGACCTTCCTTCATACCATACGTATAGAAGTGAGTAAATAATTGTGTTGCATTACCATGATAAGCATTATTTAAATCAGTATATTTATTATTATAATAAGTAGGATCAAATACTTTAGAATAATCTACATTCTTATATGTATATTTCCCGCTATTAGAAGTTGAAGCAGTCGCCGCAGATGCTGTTCTAGGATTGCCTGAAACAACAATAACTGTATGTCCTTTTGTTTTAGTAACTAAGACATCGCCATTATATAGAGGAGTCTTCGTTTGAGAACTATACTCGCCTACATTTGTGAATAAACCACTCTTTACAAGAGCTGCAACTTCATCGCTAGTAGAGAAAGCTCCTACATCCTTGCCCATAGCATTAATAATGCAAGCCCGCACAAGAGATGAGCAATCTGCATTAGTGTTTACTGTTGTATTAATTCCCTTAGAAATAATGTCATTTCTATCTGTCTGGGAATAGCCAATGTGAACATTATTACAAGCTGTTTTCATTGCGGCGGCGAGCTTAGTTGCTTTTGTTGCATCTACTGGTCTAAGAATATTCCAGCCTTTCTTGTGGAGATACATCTCTTGCATGCTAACTTCACCGGTTACATCATTAGTTGCGGAAGTCTGTAGCTGATCGCCGCGAGTGCCATTGGTATATGCTCCATTTTCATCGTGTCTAGCTGAGCCAAGAATTATTGTAGCCATAAAAATTTTCTCCTTTCAAATTAATACACGTTCTGTTTTTCTATTGGGGCTGTAGCTTCATCTAATGAAGTATTTAAAGTAGTCTCAACTTTTCCAAGAACGTTCATTTCTAAATTATTTACTAATTCACTAGAATCTTCAGAATATTGCTTCTTCATTTCTAGAATATCTTTATACGCCCCTAAATATATTTTTACTGTATTCTCTGCTTGAGATTTTTTTAAACTAAATAAAACAGCTGTAGCTATGATGCCTCCAAAAAGAGTGATCGCCGCACAAGCAACTGTACTATCTAATTGGTAAATCCAAGCTAAAATAATTGAAATAAAGATACCAATAAGAGAAATTAAAACAACAGAAGAAACTAGGATTTTGCTATATTGAAATCTTTTTTCTTTCATTCTTTTGTTTCTCCAAATAAAAAAGAAGCCCGAAGGCTTCTCTTTTACATTTTTTGAGCAAGTTCTGCAATCTTACTTCTATGAATATTGGCAAGTGTTACTTCTCCATAAATATCTGAACCGCGGAAGACCTGGCTTACTCTACGCATACCGTTATTTCGACCTGCATACATCGAGAGATCGACCTGAGTCTGGTCATCGCCATCAATTATGCAAATACAATCTTCTCCAATTCTTTGAAGAGCTAATTTCATAAGCTCAATATCCATATTCTGTGCTTCTGTAATATAAATTCCGGCATTCATACCAGAAGTATCATATCCTCTAATATCCGCTAAGGGCAATAGAATAAGTTCTCCATCATCAATCATTCTCTCGACTGCGATTCTATCACCTAGCTTGCTAGAGAGGAAGTTCCCGATCTGGGAATCCAGGAGCTTGTCGTTCTTATCGCCGGGGTAGAACCCGAGCTTCGCAGCGCCCTTTGCGGCAACCGTATTGCAAAAGACAATGATTCTATCAATTTTACCATGCTCTAAAAGAGAGAATAAATAAGCAAGCGAAATTAAAGATTTTCCGCTTCCCGCACGACCTCTCAGCATTGTAATTTGATTATTAGATAAACTATCAAAAGCAAGCTGCTGATATGGATCTCCATTAAGCGGAGACACCTTACCAAACATACGAGATTCCGCTTTCAAGAAAGGAATAGTATAATATTTATTATCATGCCACTTATATTTATCTACTACTTCGCCAGCTAAGTTCTTGAGAAGTATATATTGATTATCTAACAGATTATAATGATTTATATTATTAACTAAATAATCTTCATAAAAAAGAGCAAGTTCATTATCATTACATACGGCTTCATAATAGCCAGTATAATCATCTATATTAGTTTCTTCTCTTGGGAAATCAACAGTAAGTCCAATAGAATGAGCAATTGTTTTGCAAGCTAAATCTGCTGTAAGGAAAATTCCGTCTTGGATATTATTATCCATAAAAAAACAATAGGCAGTAGCAATGATCTTACTATCTGGAGTATTAGGAAGATCGAACTCCGCTATTCTCTCTAAATAAGAATTTTTATAAAGAATAACTTCATATTTATCTTCGTTCTTCTCTAAGAGATGCAACAAAGTGCGGGCTGCATATTTTGTTTCTTCATCTTTTGTTCCAGAGGTTTTAATGCTCTCTAATTCATTTATAGTAATATTAGAGAGATAAAACTTAGAATATTTATCAAACGCCGTTTCTTGAGCGTTCAGGATGCTGCATGTGTCAAAAAAGACAATATTATTCATGAGCTACCTTCCTTTCATATTTTTTCCTTAATAAACTTTAAATTAAATTAAAATCAATTAATCATTCTTGCTCCTTTTATTAAATTTATCTTGCTGTCTCATTGCAACGCGGAGGCTAAATTCTAATTTTGTAATTTCATCCGCAAGTTCATTAACTTCTTTGATTCTTCTGTTCAGTTGTCTAAACATAGCTTTTGCGGAAGGGTCTTTTGCATCAAATTGGCTATATTGCGTCACAGCTTTAACGAACTTACGGCATTCTTCGCAGGAAGCTTTCTTCTTTCTGTACTCTGCCCGCAGTGCCTTAATCTTGGCTCTTGTTTCAGCATAGCGGCAACCTGTAAATTCAGAAAAAGTGTCATCTGGATGAAGCCTTGCCTTACCTTCATAAATTCTTTTATCATGCCTAATAAAAGCATATGAAGTACCTTCTTTTGGGAAAGTCTTGCTATCAATAAAATACATATTTAATATCCTTTCTTTATATTTATCTTACATATATTTTATAATATTTTTTTATAAAAATCAAAAAAGCCTTAGAATTACTTCTAAGGCTGATGAGCTATATTAAATTAAATTTATGAGAAAAGCTTCTTTGTATTGATGGAAGGAGACTTGAAAAAGCTTCCGACCCAACCAAGGGTAGCACAAATAGTTGGCAAATCATACTTATCAAAAGAAGTTCTAAAAGTCATATTGAAAGCATCAATACAAATATTTCCGATAGTAATTTTCAAAAGCCAACCGGTAATCCATCCTCCTAGAAAATAAAGTGCAGGTAAGATGATTAGCATAATAATAAGTGTAAGGCATCCCGCAATACCCTTCATTTCTACACTATCGTTGCTCATTGAGTATCCATTATAATTTTTCATTTACTTTCTCCTTTAATTTTTCGATAATATCATCTAACAGCCATGGTGTGCAATTATTTGTATCTAATTCTACATGGAAAATGGTTCCTTTATCCCAATCCGCAAAAGGATCTTTAACATGAGAATGCCCGCATAAACTTCCCGTCCTAGCTTTAAGAGGCTTTTCTGAATCAAAATTACTACAAAGGCATGGAAAATGACTCAAGAAGAAATGATATTTTCCATATCTTAAAAATTCTCCTTCTTTAATTGAAATAATATTATAACAATTATTGTAAAGCTCCATGCGGGTATCGCTATCATGATTGCCTCTAATAATATGAAGATTACCTTTCAATTGTTTGATACAAGATAAGCCATAGCTATTTTCTCCTAGCATAAGATCCCCGAGAACAAAAACATCATCATCTGGCTGGACTACGCTATTCCAATTTTTAATAATAGTTTCATCATGGTCAAAGATATTGGAGAATCCTCTTGGCTCAAAAATAAAATCTTTGTTATGTCCAAAGTGAAGGTCGCTAGTAAGCCAGATATTTGACACTTTTTACTCCTCCTTAAATACCCTCAAAAATCTTTCTCCTCTTGCTACATCCCCAATTTCTATAGAAGAGTAGCCAATTTCATGAATTGAGCAACCTCTTTTTTCTGGTATATACCAAGAGCAAGCTTCTATACATGGGTAGAAACAGCTTCCAGTAGCATTAGTTCTCAATGGACAAAGTTTAGTTTCCATATTTTTATCCCCTCTTTAAAATAGTGTACTTAGTATTAGTATTTTTTGGATTATAGATATAAATTTTGTCAAAGCCTTCTTCAAAAGTAGGCATTGTCATAGAAGAATACATTTTTCTTATTTGCTCTTCTGGAACAAAAGCACGAGTGCCATATCTCTTTTGGTTCTGATACAGAGTATCTTCCAAAGTATTCTGAATTACAATTGCGGAAACCTCGACATCGTGTAGCGAGGTACTTAATGACCGCAACAATTTACTTCTTGAGTTCTCATTCAAATGCGTGGCATCCGCAATAACTGAGTTGCATTTCTGTAAACCCCTCCGAATCGCAGAAATAAATTGTTTATAAACTTGCTTTTCTTTTGAAAAATATTCTTCATCTTCGCTGACAAGAGAATAACGAATTATGTCTCTTGAAACGTAAAGTGCGGGGGCTGGCAATGAAGTAAGATGGGTCTGCGCCCAAGTTGACTTTCCTGAACCTGGTGCTCCTACGAGAACATATAGCTCCTTCTTCATGACGGCAATTCCTTTCCTTGATTATACATTTTCATCCTAAATTGACCATATGGTAAAATTCTTTCGCCTTCAGAAGAAAAATTACCATTATTAAATTCAAAGAAGAAATCTTCCTTTGAATATTTTGTCCATTCTTCTGTCTCTGCGGCATTCCATTCTTGCTTACAATTAAGGCACCAAAGTTTCTTTAAATGCCCCGCTTCATGCATCTTACCTCTTCGCCTCGGAATAGTATAGGAAATTCGATTTCCGCATTTTGTACAATACCAAACTCGATCATAACAAGCATTAGCCATAAAAATCACCCCGTCTCTTTTAAATAAATAAACTAAAGAAAAGCACTAAACTTGAATAGACGAACCAAGGCGAAAGATAATCGTCAAAGAAGTCATCAAATTCATAAAAAGTATATCTTTTCTTTAGATATAAAGGCATAAAAATCATAATCGCAGTTATAATTAGCCAAAAAATAAGACAAACTTTGAACACTTTTATAACACCTCCTTAACTTTATGTATATATTATATCAAAAATTTTTTAGAAAATAAAAGAGGAGGCTTTAAGCCCCCTCAATAAAGTTATCAAGAAAAATATCTAACTCTGTAGCATCATCAGGGTATTCTACTGTGATACCGCCAGATACCCCGATAGACATTACTCCCATTACAGATGCGGCATCCACCGCAAACCGCCCTCTATGACAAACTACATCTCCATCTACTTTTGTTGCGAGATCAATAAAAGTAGATATATCATCAATGTCATGAATCTTTACATATTTAGTTTTCATCGTTATCCTTTCTTATAGAAGCTTCTTTAACAATTTTACCAGTGAAATATTTCGTATAATGAACATTCATTTCAATAGAATCACCTAGATGATAATTATTATAGGTGTCTATATCGTCAAACTCATATTTTGTATCATTAATTTTAATTATAATGTAATATTTCTCCGGCGTATGGATTGTGTGCGGGACTCGACAAGCGACTTTTCCTGTTGTCATAACAGTATAATATATCTTTGTCTCGGGTAAAATATATTGCTTATAATATAGAGTGCCTGTTTCTACTGTATCCCAGGATTCTTTAAATTTATTGCATCCTGTCAGAGACAAACAAAGCAAGAATAAAGATAATAAAATTGTAATTTTCTTTTTCATATTTTCTTTTCCCCTTAGCTATGCTTTAAGAGATAGGATCGTGACACATTTTTAAAGGAAAAAGTAGGGTCTGTAGTCTTATAATAAACGAATCCTTCTCTAGGGCAGTACAGTCTTCCTTCGCAGACAGAAGTATCATAATAACCTTCCGCGCTAAGCTTAAGCTCTTCAAGACTATCTGGAAGAATATAATTTTCGTTTACAATAGGAACTACTTCCATATTATACTTCTTCCAATCTGTGGCGGCTTCTCTAATATCTCTTCTCCCATTGATGGAATCTGTCCAATGAAAACAGAAAAGATGAGTCTCAGTTAAATGCTGCGGGTTCTTTTGAATACCAGGAGCACAGACTTCGCCCTGCCAGCAGATAAAATTAGCCTGAGGATTCTCCATCAGCCACTTCTGCATTTTATTTTCTATATCATACTTTTGTGCGGCTTCCCAATAATAATTATGCTCTCCGTAAAAACATTCCTGTTCCGCAGATTTCATTCTTACATTTCTGCTACATACATAAAATTCAAATCTATTGAGCGGTTTTCTTTCAAGGATGTAGGTCGCTGAACTGCCATCGCACTTCTGGGTTACAATGTACGGGGTCTTGTCCTGAAGGGCTAGAACCATATTCTCCACCCGCTCCTGGTCAGTTTTTGCTACACCCGGGAATCTTCCAACGGGCCACGCCTTATTACTATCTAACTTCTTCTGCCCATAGAAGAGATAAAGAAATTTCTTTCCCCAGTTATGACGAAGAAGCCATCTATAAGGCTGCTTAGAAGCTTTCTTCCCCATTCGCTGAGTCATAACTTTATATTTATCTACAGGTTTTGCCTTTCTCTTTCGATCGTTGGCATCGTAATAAGTTACTCCAAGAACTTCTGTGAGAAAGTCTCCTTCAGAATATTCAATATTATTCTTCCGGTCATAAATTCTCTCAGAGCCATCTTCTAAAACAAGAGTCATCCAACCGAGATCTTCTGCGGACATCAAAAGTCCCTGAGAATAAAAATCACCATATTTCTGAGTTTTTACTTTATAATTCTTAGGAGCGAGAAAAGCAAAAGCTTCTGTCTGTGGACAGAGGGAATCAATCTCGAAATAAACGCCCAAAGAGCCAGGCTTAAATTTTCCCTTCTGAACCATAATTTTCCATCCACCAACAACTGCGCATTCAACTCTATCCTTCCCTTCGATAGGTTGAATATCAGATACTCGAACAGCATAACAAAGTTCTCTTAACCCGGTTTTCTTATTTACCATATAATCCCTTCCTTTCTTATTTATAGATATATTTTATAATATTTTAAAAAAGAAATCAATTAATATATTTTACCATCAATAATAAGTGATGAACCAACTTTACAAATAAGATCTTCAATAATGTCATCTATAGAGCCATACTTAGGGTCATAACTGCGGCTAATATAATCCAACCCGCCGTCTGTCGAGCAAGCCCCACAAGAGCAAGTAACATAATCATGGACTGATTTAGATTCAATTATATCTCCACAAATTTTACAGCGGCAAATATTTCTATACTTCATATTTTTATTTCCTCTTTGAATAATATAAAAATAAAATAACTGTAACCGCAATCAACCCTATGATATCTCTAATAAATAGCCAATAATAAAATAAAGTTCCATTCGAATAAACCCACATAATGAACACCTCTCTTTCTTTTTTACTAAAATAATTATAACAAAAAATTATAAAAAAATAAAGGCGGATTTTATTCCGCCTTTATATTATTTCCGCATAGGAATAATCGAAGATTCACCAGTAGGTTTAATTGGCATTCCGATATTGTCCCCTACATCATTAATTTCTTGAATTTCAATTACATCATTCTTCTTTAAACTGCCGATAGAAGAAATAAACAGGTTAAGTGCTGCATGAGCATCCTGTCCAATATCTCCAGTAGGCTTTGAAACATTAATTACAATATTCCGTTCAGTAGCTTTATTATACTTATCGATAGGCTTGTAAGTAATTTTAAAATTTCTCATCCTCTAATCCTCATTAAAGTATCATCAATTATTTTAATATAAGTTCCTTTATTGCCAAAATATTCAACTTGCGCAACACCGCTTAGTTTCATTTTCATAATTAGATTAGTCATTGCGGCTCGTGAGATGCCTGCGGCTACCGCAACTTTAGCCTGGCTAAAAATTCCTTCATCACCGACCGCCGCAATTATATGTTCAATAGCTGTTTTTTCAATGTCAGTAAGCTGTTTAATGAAGCATACTAGCTTACTATTGTTATTTAAAGCAGCCCGCATTAAATTAATTAAAGCAATTTTTAATTCTTCAGCCGGCTTCCCGCATTGGATTCCTTCTTTGAATTTTTCTCTGTTTGCTCTAAATAATTTATGATAAATATGTTCATATCTTGGATTTATAATATAATATTCGGTATATAGACTTTCAATTATTTCTGGGAATCCTTCTTTTGTTGCTTGGTAGACATATCTTACGTCTATTAGTCTAATTGGAATCTCCTCTTGCACGATATCCATATTATGATATTCACTAATCCAATCTTTCTTAGTACAAATTTCTTCAAAAGTAGGAATAATAACGCAAGCTATATTTTTATTATCTCCATAAGTAAAAATACCAAAAATATTTTCCTCTGAATATTTTTTTCTTACAAAATTAATTGCTAAATTTAGTTTAAAGAATATTTTATCTGCTTCTATATTCATATATATCAATAAAATGGAGTAGAAAAAGTCTACTCCATTATAAAATTATTACTTGATGCAAGAATATCTTTTGCTCATAAGGACGTCGAGACAAAGATCCATACCATTCTTACCAGTAAGAATCTGCTTAAAAAGCATAGGAGAAAAACCACTAACGAAAGAAATATTTTCTCCCGCATCAAGGATAGTATTATTTCTTGCATTTACATTCCAATATACAAGACGCGGGCAATCGAGTCCCAAGGCTTCCCATTTTGAGCGAATTTTTTCCATCTCAGTTTCTGCGGTGTCTTCCGTCCATCTTTTCTGATTGGTTCTCTCTGAATACCAATAGGAGCCAGTCATTGCATCAATTTCCATATCGGAAATAATAACAATAGTATCTGGAATATCTTCCTTCTTAGATTCCCGAGCAACTTTTAGCAGAAGGTCAAAAGTAGCTTCAATATCAGTGTTTTCGCACAAATTTGTTGCATAGATTCGTCTAACCTTATCAATAAAGTTCGCTCCTTCAATTTTAATTAACTGCGGGCGGGATGAAAAACTAATATAATGATTTTTGAACGGACCTCCAATTCTCTCAGCGCAGTACATAGAAAGACCAATAGCAACGTTGATAGGAGTTCCCATCATTGATCCGGAAGTATCACAAACGCAAAGCATTTTACAAGGTTGACCTTCAAGAACGTCAATCTGATTATTCCAATATTTTTCAAGCATCGCAATGTCTGTCTCAGATGGATCATCGTAAGCAAAAGAAATTGCCTTTTTAACGATCTCATAAGGATAAAGAGTTGCGGCATTTACTTTAGCATTTTCATCTTTAGCAAATATTTCATACTTCTTTGCAATGATGTCTCTGCGAGCGAAAGCATTCTTATAAATCAAACCCGCCTTTGAAGGGATAGCATCAAATTGAATTTCATTCCACCTATTCTCAGACATTAACTTTTCAACAATATTAATTCGAGTTCTCAAAACAGAGAGCATCTTACGATACTCTTTATGAGACATTCCTAAATATTTGCGGAGAGCTGCTGCCATTGCTTTTGTTGCCCGAGAAGATGTGTTCTCACTAGGCATCCACTTACCCAAAAGAGAGGGAGTCTTACAGGTAACATCAAGAGCAAGCTGATGTTTAATAATGCGGAAAGCGTCCATCTCACACTTTGTTCCTGCGGCGGCGTAGATTAAGTCGTCCCAGCGTCCGTACTCAGAAACTTTATCGAGATTCCGGATTGCCGCTGCCGGGTTGTGATCGCAGAGCCAGTGAAAGCATACTCGGAAGAACCTACGCTCGCCCTGTCCGCCTCTAATGTCTCTGAGGTAGAACAAACATCTCAGAGCCAGAGGCTCGCTTTCCGCAAGCGCATTCTTAAACATTGTAATGCAATCCTCATCACTTCTTTCTCTATAAGCTCCGCATAAAGCAAACATATCAAGAATTGCAGAACGAGTTGATTTGTATGCTAAGGCTCCATTCTCAGTTCTCTCGTAATTAGTTTCATTAACGAGATTATTCATAAATGAATTTTCCATAATTATCTCCTTTTCAAATATAAAATTTGAGGTTATTTACATAGCCTTTTGTTTCATTTGTTATATAAATTATAACAAAAAATTTTTATGAAATCAAAAGGAAGAATTGGGCGGCAAATGACAAAATAGGTAAAGCAAATTTCAAATAAAGAGAAATGGAGGAGGAGTTTTAAGACATGGATGAATTTATACAACTTTTTGGAAAGATTCCTTTATCTACTGTTGTTATTTTTATAGCAGCCATTTCTTTTTTGATAGCGACAGGTTCTAAAGCTTATAAATTTATTGTAAAAACCCATGATAGCTTGCAAGAAAAGAACCAAGTTCTTGATGACTTAAAAAAAGACGTCAGAGAACTAAAAGAACATACTGCATCAAAAGAGCAATGGAAGGAATTAAAAGAAAAACAGTCTAATTTAGAAGAAATTCTAAATCAAATCTTAGAAACTCAAAAGATTTTAGTTGAAAAGCAACAGACTTTTGAAGAAGAAAATCACTCTCATAATGTGAATAGATTAAGAGATAGACTACTACAAAGTTATAGATATTATACAAGCGAAGTTAAAAATCCGCTGTTAGCTTGGACTGAAATGGAAAAAGAAGCATTTGACAATCTGTTGGCTGATTATTATGCTCAAGGAGGCAATTCTTTTGTCCATACTAAAGTAGATCCAGAAATGGCAAGCTTAGAAGTGGTTAGTTTATCTGACTCTGAGAGAATGGCAGAACTTTCTAAAAGCAGAAAAGGCTAGGACAATTAAGTCCTAGCCTTATTTTTTTTGCTTAAATTTATTTTTATTTCTAAGGGCATAAATTTAAGCATCTTCACTTTTTAAATGTAAAAAGATTTTTTTTTGCTGCTTGCCCTATATATTTTATATAAGAAAGGGGATATACTAAAGCAAGGCGGAATGTGCGACCGCAGTCAACATCAGGAGAAAAACCATAAATTCTTTACTGTTATTTTTATTTGCTGAAAATCCGCCTTTATATTTTATTAAGTTAAAGAAACTACATAATCAAGAGTGAAATCAATATCTGCGGGAACCATTATCTCGGAAATAATTACATCACTTATAGATTCTGTTGATTCAGAATCATTTGCATCTTGAAAAGTCTCTTTTTGCATTTCATACATTCCTTCTTTCCCAATATAAAATGGAGTTTTATATTCTCCATCCATTTTTAAGAAAATAGGAAAAATATGTCCTTTATTTTCACAACAGTAGCCAAACTTAATTATATTTTTATTAGTTACTGCAATTACATACTGAGGAATTTCGCCATCATCAGGTAAATCAAATGGAACTGGCGCAGAAACTCGTTTAGCATCCTTTACTGTTGAGGAATTCGCTTGTGCAACATTATAAGCCATTTTATAAATCTCCTTTCTTAGATTTAATAATGCGGGAAGTGGGACTCGAACCCACACGGAACTAATACTCCGCCAGAACCTAAATCTGGTGCGGCTTCCTTTACGCCATTCCCGCAGATGGCATTTTCGTAATGCCGAACGGAGTGGTGTGGCTATATGCCCAAAGTCTTGCAAGACACTCTTTAGATGAAACTAGTATTTCTCGATCAGAGCAACATTCCACTCATAGTCTATTTTCTCTTGGTTCCAACCAAGAAGAAGCAGAGGTAGCGGGATTCGGACCCACGATCGAGGGATCAAAACCCTCTGCCTTACCACTTGGCTATACCCCTTTATAAGATATATCTTCCTCCCAATGTGGATTCGAACCACATCCTTGGATTACTCCATCGTTCTCCCTTTTAAACTAGTCAGGATACTCGATATATCTTAATTGGAGTGGCGGGATTTGGACCCACGATCCTCTGATCCCAAATCAGATGCGATACCAGACTTCGCTACACCCCAATATCTCGGCAGTTTTTAACATATAGCGGATTATTTTGACTCGTTAATTCCCAAGCCTGTCAAAAACTCCTAGATTTTTTCTTTTCCGCTTTCAAACCTTGCCTTGAAAAGGACTACAAGAAACTGAATTAAAGTTTCTGTTTTTAAAGCTTTTGCTTTTTCATTTGATATAAATATTATATCATAAAATTTTGAAGTTTTCAAATAAAATCTTTTTCTTTTTTATTTTCCTTCTTCTCTATTTCTTATGTATATATTATAGCAAAAAATTTTAAAATTATCAATTAAGAGGCCCAATATCGTCGCCTTCATAATTAATAATTAGAGTTTTCGTTGATTCATCAACAGTAAAAGAAGGTGGCTCATAATCTCCATTGATAATATTTCCATCCGCGGAATGCGCTGTATAACCTTTTATGAGCTTCTTCGGAATTACTGTATCTTGAGTAAGATCAATAAGCACCTTACCGCCATAGACTACTTTATTATAAATTTTTTCAGTCATTCTCTTATGAACCTCCGATATAGAAAGTTATACCTTTATCATTAGGTACTTCATATGTTGGAATTTTAAGAACAGTAATATTATCTAGTAAAGCTCTATCTTTTGTTAAAAGCATTTGATCTTCGGTGCTTGAAGTAATAGTATACTCTCCTTCATAAATTTTATACTTGTCTACTGCGACTAAAGAACTAGAAATTTTTATATCTACAATAGGAGAAGGTGTTATTGATACTTTTACTTTTGCAGAATCTTTAACTTTAACCTTTATCATTCTTATTACCTCCCAGTTCAGGCTTGAACAAAGTAGGAAGCATTTGAATTTTAACAATTTCAGTTTCAGGATTCTCTGTACTATTATTTAAAGTGATACGAGTATCCATATATACAGGTTCTCCTTCTGGCATAAAGATATAAGTATCTTTAGCTGTCCAATACAAATTTATAACATTCTCTTCTGTCTCTGAAAGAGTCGCTGTCTCAGAAGGATAAGTAAAGGTTTTTTCAACTCCTTTTAAGATACCTCTTATTGAGTATTCATTTTTATTTTTTAAAGCTGCCTGTTTAAAAATAAAGTCAATACTTTTTACTTGTTCTAAATCATATTCAATTTGAACAGGCAAAATGAAGTTAGTTCCTTGTTTCATTCTATTTCCTCCTTTCATTGTATTCTATATGTTATTTCAATACTGAATATTGGGAAATAAAGATTTCCGCCCAAAAGCAAAAATCAAAGTAGAAAATGCGGGAACCCGGTTAAGTTTCCTGTGACGGGGTTTACGCTCATTTGCCGCCCGAGCGCCTAGACTATACAGCTTTATATAAGAAAAAAGGAAACATCTATAAAAGATGTCTCCTTCTAAGAGAGGTTCATATAATATTATTATATATTTTTGCTAGATTTACGGAGGATATGCGATGGTAATCCCTATGCTGCCCAACTAGCCTCCACCACGATAAGTAGATATTGGACTACTTTGCCAAGTTGCCTTTCACAACAAGCATTTCCTTTAAATAAATGACAGATGAGGAACTTACTATCTAATGAGTAATATCCTGATATTTCATCCTCTTGTAATCTCGCTGTCTGCCGCAGCTCGGGTGTTCTTGCCGACTCGCCTCTGCCCTGTCAATTAGACATCAACCTTTCAGCCTTTGCCATAGTATACATATTGACTTTGGATTATATAGAATAAAGGATTCGAACCTTCATCTGAAAACTTGGGGGATAAGAAGTTTTCCGCATTTCCATTTATGCTAATTCTATACTTCGATTTAACTCTTTTGGACTTCTCCTACTTGAGTGTTCTTATCTCTTGGAAGAGATAAGCCTTTAAATAGTTGCAATCGAGAACTACTTCGCCGCGCCAGCACTGCGATTCGAACGCAGATTCCCTAGAGGGAAGACACTTTAGCAAAGTGCTGAGATACCATTACTCCATGCTGGCAATCTTTAATGTGGGTGAAGGGATTTGAACCCTCGATAAGATTTCTCTTGACGGATTAAAAGTCCGTTGCCCTAGCCACTAGGCGACACCCACTTAGTCTAGCTGAATGCGGGTGACGGGATTCGAACCCGTACGGATCTAGTCCACTGGATTTTAAGTCCAGAGCGGCTTCCTTTACGCCACACCCGCAGAAGCAAGGCTCAATTAATATTTTATCCAAAAATAAATTAAAATTTTGCTGTATGAGCCTTTTATATATTTTATAAAGAGAGGTAAAACATGATTCCCAATCTTTTGGGAAATAAACAGAGAAGGAATCGAACCTCCATTGAGTATCTTATCGCCTCAATATTGCCTAATTCTGTTTAACCTTTATAATTAAATCATTTCGGATACTTTTGTCTGCGCCTCAACAACGGAAGTATCTCTGGCTTTATTTGTTTCACCAATGCTCATTCATTCTTCTATTCCGAGCGAGCACTAACGCGGTCTTTAGCTAAACTTTTGCTCTTACGAGCGAATGAAAGAATAAGAATCGAACTTATTATTACCGACCAGGCTTTCTTTCTCATTTCTTATGTATATATTATATTAAAAATTATTTAAAATTTCAAATAATTTTTTCTAATCATAAGAGTTTAATTCTAATCGGAGGGATGTGATTTTTCAAATTAAACTCTTATGTTAGAGAAACCTTTTAAGGCGGTTCCAACACCAGAAAGGAAAGGAATACTTTGTTTTTAAAAGGTACAAAGATAAACCTGATTGCGGGACTGGGATTCGAACCCAGGTCTATTGGTTATGAGCCAATCAAGGAACCGCTCCTCTATCCCGCGATATTATAGGCGGTTTTAGACTTGCCGCCCGCAAGTTGAAAGAGGGTATCATAAATTTAACTAATCGATCACCCTAGCCAGATTTGAACTGAGCGTCTGCGCCGTGAAAGGGCGCCATCCTAGACCTCTAGACGATAGGGCGATATTTGCAACTTAACTTCAGATTATGCGCTGCATAAGTTGCCAATATCCGCAAATTAGTAAAATTGGACTAATTACCAAAGAAGCTTTGTTATTTTTGATTAATGAGAGTTTAAACAGACTTCTTAACGCAATATCTCTCAAAGCTTCCTCCGGGACTCGAACCCAGATACAATGATTACAAATCATTAGTGTTACCTATTACACTAAGGAAGCAAGTGATTTGTTTTCCTTAACTTTGTGTATATATTATATCAAAATTTTTAAAGAAAAACAAATCATTTTTTATTGTTACATTATGAACAATATAAGTTTAACCCGAACTGTTTTTCGCGTCTGCGGGTGCTGACTGCCTCTCCTACCATGAAATTACTTTTAAGCTTTTGCTTTTTTATTATGTATATATTATATCAAAAATTTTAAATGATTTCAAATGAAGTATTTTTATTTGAAAATAGATTATTTTCTCCTATTATACTTTGCCCAAAACCGATTTAAGAAATTTTCAAGAGTACCATATTTTGAATGCCAGCTCCAAGGACTCTCAGGGTTTTTCTCATTTTCAAAAGCCTCAATAGCTTCTTCTCTTGTCCACCGAATGCGAAAGTCATGAATATCATATGTATCTTGATTTATCTTCTTAAATCTTGCGGACTTCCCAGAAAGGACATCTGCATCCTCTGATTCTGAATCAATATTTCTAATGCGACCCGCCGCAATTCTTTTATTTTTCTTAGTCTCTTTAGGAGAGCCGTCTGTTGAATAAGGATGTTTCTTATAAGATCTACTCATATGTTCTATTCCTTTCTTTTGTTAAAACAATAGGCTCTCAGTTTTAAGAATTACTTATTCTTTTCCAGATTTCTCATCTCTCTCCGCAGCTTTCGCAGAACTCCAGGAGCCTTAATATTCTTATCGCTTCCGCTAAGAGTCTTATAACGATTTTCCTTCAGTGCATAAATCTGCTCATTTGTCATAAATCTTTTCTCCTTTTATTTATATATAAATTATATTATATATTTTTTATAAAATCAATTAAAGAACATATACCTCATAGAATCTCTCCTTCAAAAACTTCAACTCAGTCATATTACGAAGAGTGATATAGTGCTTCTGGTGAAAATCATCAACATAGATTGCATTAATCATAGAATACCTCTTTCTTTAATTGCTTTTGTTTTCCTTAACTCTTATGTATATATTATATCAAAAATTTTTTAAATTTTCAATTTATCTCTTATGCTGCTCAAATCTGATAATTGCGGCTGCGGGAAACCTTATTAATATAATTCTTAAAAGCTCTCATCTTTGTTCTATCTTTCCAAGAGAAAAAAACAAGAGAACAATCAGAATTATGCCATACCTGTGGATGATAGGTATCTATAACCCATTTCACATAAGCATCAAGAGGCATATTAAGAATACGGGCGGGATGAGTCCAATGTCCGCCGTCTGTACCAAGATGATCTACGCAATTACACTTCCATACATGATCTGGAGTTTCCCATTCTACCATCTGATATAGCATAATTCTTATCTCCTTTTACAGTCCAAGTCTTTCCATCATTGCCTGTAGAGTCTGTTTCTCTTCATCTGAAATCTGCGGGGTCGCTGCTGGGGATCCTACAGGCGCGGGAAAAGATCCCTCATCCTGCGCTCCTGCTGCATTATCATTTTCAACGGGAGTCTTTGAAACAGTTAAAGTCAATTTCAACTGAATTGACTCTCCATCTTCCTCCATTGGAATCCGCAATTCTTTATCTGAATTATACATGAAAGAACCGGGAAACATTTCAAGAATCTTCTTGTATACTTCTGCTTTCACTTTTGCGCCTTTCGCCATTTGATGACCTCTCTTTCTTTATCTTATGTATATATTATATTATAATTTTTTATAAAAATAAAATGAATATATTAAACCACATCATCATAGCAATCTTCACAAAGATAATATTCACAATAGGTATCATCTCTATTCGGAACTCTAATATGGATTGCCTCATCTTCATGAAGCTGCTTCCCGCAAAAACTGCAATAATGAGTCATTTCTTTCGGGATATACTTATAACAAATATCTCTGTTAGGATTTTCAAGGTCAAGAATATCATCAAAAATATTTTCAACTCGGTTAATTGTTCTATCCATCCAATCTAAATGCAGAATTTCACCAATACTATGCTCATTTTCATAGCCAATCGAGAGATTAACTGCGGCAATGCCCCAATAAGGCGCAAAGACGCTGATATCAGAAAAAGTGCCTTCCGCAGTTTCAAACCCAAACTTATTGATATATTGCTCGAAAGCTAAATTATTACACTTATAGAATACACTATCCTTTTTCCCTTGTCTATCTAGTTCAATTATCATATTAAGCTTTGAAAACGGCATCTGAATTTGACTTAGCTCAACTGCACCCTCTGCTGTTGTTTCTTCCTCAAGAGTAAAGATAACAGCTGGTCTATAGCCATTTGAGATAATTTTAATAATTGCGGCAATTCCTGCCCGGTCGTCTGCGCCAAGCCCTTGCGGCGACCACATTACATTTTGCTCTTGATCGAAGTAAAAGTCTTTTGGCGGCTGCGGAAATACCGTATCTAGATGTGCCACTAAAGCTACTGGAATCGCGCCTTCCGCATAAACATACTTTTCTTTGACGATGACTTCAGGATAATGATTCTTCAGGAACAGAACTAATACTCTCTTCAACTGCTCTTGTGTCAGTCCGCATATTCCCGTAATCAAATCTTTCAATTCTTCCATGATCTGCCTTCTTTCTTCTAATTCCCACATCTTTTGTTTCTAATGCTTTACCGAAATCTCTCGCTGCATTACAAGTATTACATTTTCCTATTGCGCAAACTTTTCTACAATTAGTTCTAACTGCATCGAAGTAAGGAACCAACGTCTGATTATCTATTGACTCTTTTAGCCCGATAATAATTTCACTCAAATTGCCGAGCCATCTTTCATCAGTATAGACATCAAAGAGAACGGGCTGTTTGTCGAGAGGTCCGAAGAACTCTATTACATCAACAAATTTTGAGTAAAGCTTCATAGCGTCTGGTCTAATAAAGAATTTAGTTAAATTATTAATATTAAATTTTGTAGATGACTGAGCAACATTTGGAAAAACTCTAACTTTAATATTCAAAGAATGACAATAGGAAGAGACTCTCTCAAGATCAAAGCCAAGCTCATTTACGATATAAACATCTGAGACCCCTAAGTGAGTAATTCCTAAGAGGTCATCCATACAAGATGCACCTTCAATAAAGAAAAAAGGAATTCCCATTTCTGCAATATCGACATAATTTTGCTCCCTTGACAAAAGAACAGCAAACTGCGGGTGTACCTTCCACGCTGCCTTAAAGATATCTAAATTTTCTTCAATATTTCCAAGCTGAGTAATATCTATAGTAATCCGCTGATCTTCATTATACTTTTGGACGAAATCAATTAAATTTACTGTCTTTTCTTTATACTGAATAATAATTTCATCTGCGTAAGGAAGAACGCGGCAATCCTTATAATATAAAATTGCAAAATACATTTTTCACCTCTAAATAGTAAAAATGGGCGGAAAGGCGAAGCCTCTCCACCCAAAGGTTTATGTTAAATTACTCTGCGGAAGCCAGCTTATAACACATAACTCTATGCTTATCAATGCGCTGAGCTTCCTTAATTACCTCGCCGCTATTGACCAACTGAGTCAGTCTTGATACAATCTTGCCCTTGGTAACATCCTCAAAACCAGTAATCATGCTTACGATTTCATCAGCAGTCTGAAACTCATCGGTGATGTGAGAAAGTACCTCTGCCCGCAATGCGTCACCAGTCTCCTTATTCTTCGCTGCCCGCTCCTTTGCTTTAGCTGCTTTATTCTCAATCTGAGTAAGAACAGTGTCACAGTAATCCATAATATCCTTACCTGTAACCTGGATACCGCCCTCAAGCTCAATTACGCTATTTTCATCATCTACTAGAGACATAATAGCAGAAATAACCATAGCCTTTGTAATCTTAGTTGTCTTTGTCATAATTTAAATCTCCTTTTGTTTGTTGAATGGTTGTTTTCTTAACTTATGTATATATTATATCAAAAAATTTTAAAAAATTCAAACACGAACATTTATGCTTCTTTTGCTCGATGCAGTTGATTCAAAAAATACTTCGAGTTTTCTTCTCTCTCTGGGTCTATAACCTCTAAAGAGACATAATATGCCTTCGGACTAAGCCAGCTGTATTGTATTTCAGTATTACTAAAAGGCGGAATAATGTCTATAAATTTAGTTTTCTTTTTCTTTTCTTTACATGACGGACACAGATCCATAGGAATCACTTTTCTATCGTGTCCGCAATCATTATAACCAGAAAACCGAAAATCTTGCTGATATAACTTAGCTTTTACAGTTCTTCCCCAAAGAATTTCTGTACCTGAACAATTACTCAGAAAAGTTTCTCCGCAATCAGGGCAGACAAAGGCATGCTCGTTCCAACATCTTTCGCAATAAGAATTTCCTTTATACCTAATAAGCTTCTTCGTTGGAACTCTACTTTCACAATAGTCACAAGTAAAATGATCTTCCAAGCAAGAATCGCAAATTACGTTACCGACATTAGAGTATCTATCATTATAAGCTCCATCATAATTTTCTTCTAACGCGGAGGTCGGCTGAATAACGGACTTCCCGCAACATAAGCAAGGAGCTTTACCCGAGTAAGAAATTACAATATTCTTTTTTACCTTATTGCGGAAGCACCAATAAATATCTTCTCCGTCATGGTCATTGAACATATCATTGTACATACCTTTTGAATCAAAGATAATATTATGCTTTATTGTCTGCTTAGAACGAATCCATTCTTTATTCTGGGTCATTCTAAAATTTGAGCCAACATAATTCATATCTCGATACGGTTCAATGCCAAATTGATAAGAACGATGAAGATTTTTCTCAGTCAGCTCTTTAATCTTATTAAGTGCGGCAACCGAGAACTCCTTATTTTGATAGGGGTACGCCTTCCCGCATACTGCAATTTCTTTTGTCACATAAAAAAGCTGCCGCCACTTCTTGTTATTCCAAGTATATTCCTCAGAAGTTTCTCCCTCTGGAGAATTGAAGAAATGATAAGGCTCTGAACTTTCGATATAGCAACAAATTACATTATTAGAGTTCATCATTTCTACAGTTCCAGAATGATAGCACCCTCTCTCAGTCCAAGTCATACAAGATGACCACCCGCTTGCATTGTCACTCATTGTCATAAAATCAAGAGGATGAATAGAAAGACACATGTTTCCAGTGATATCTCTTGTGTTAAAAATTTGAGAATGTTTAATGCGGAACTTCTCAAAAGGCTCCTTTAGTTCATCCCAACCAAAATAATCAATTATTTTTTGAATTGCCTTAACTGGCTTCATTCCCTTCTGGAGCTGGAGCATCTTCTTAGCATTCGGCAATTTTGCTTTTATTGTATATGGGATAGCATCATCCGCAAGAGTCTCAGTCCAAGTCAAAGCGCGGCAACCAAGAATGGATTCTTGAGAGACTACCTCACGGAACTCTTTCTCATTAACACGATCGAAGAAAAGAGACGTAAAAAATCCTAAAGCATTACAATCATTAGCCATCTGCTGCTTTGGCTTCTGGAAATGAATGGGGAATCTATAAATTAAATTTCCACCAAGTAAATGAAAAAGGTGCTTCTTATTTTCTGCCCAATACTTCAGATATTTCTCATTTCCGATATATTCATCTCTATTAATGCCGTAAAGAGAAATATAATTTTCAATTCTTTTATTGTCAAGAGGAGTAAGATAGTCAAATAAATTCAGCATTAATAGTCCTTCCTTTTGTGATTTAATCTCGATAAAGTGAGTATCCCTTTTTCTGCAGCTCAGCGTTAATTCTTCTTAAATCATTCCCTGTTAAATCTTCAAGGATATCAATCTGCATCTCTTCGATTAGAAAATTGAAATTTTGAATTACATTATCGGGATTACTTTCTTGAATACAATCAATAATCTTATCTGCTTTCTCTGCGGATTCCATAATCATAAAATTAAAAAGGTCAAAGCCTGTAATCATCATAGTCTCCTTATATCTCAAGATATGCGACACTGCCAATCATAAAATAATTAACTAATTCAGAGTCAACAAGAGAATCAATGTCGCGGCAAATAATTCTCGTATAGACATCTCTACTTCTTTCATTTTTAATACTATCAGAAGGCATCAGATAAGAAATAACCTCATTAATAGAAACGGCTTTAGTTGAGTTTTCAATAAATTCTCTAATTTCATTCTTATACATATTTAACACCTCATTTCTTCCTTAACCTTATGTAAATATTATAACAAAATTTTAAAGAAAAAACAATGCCGCTATTAATGCTGAGGAAGAAGCTTGCATCTAGTCATAACCGTTTGAAGCTCACCGTCATATTCACTATGCTGCTTTACAGTTCCTGACAAAAGAAGAGAATCACCAATCTCATACTTAATATTTGTTGCGGTAAACCATGTAATTACATTGTCTCCGTTAAGAAATTTTACAACCTGAGAAAATCCAAAACGACTTTCAAAGGGTCTGATATTAACAAGAGTGACAGGAATTGAGGAAAGCTTTTCTCCTTCTTCTCCAATCCAATTGCTGCGGGAAGCCGGTCTAGCTTCCTTGATCTGGGCGTCAACGAAAGCTCTAGCCTCAACCTTATACATACCCTCACCCCAAGCAGACATAGAAGCGACGTCCGCAAAGCTAATAGCAATGACCTTATCTTCGTAAGACTCAGGGATCTCCGCACAATGCCAGAGGAGAGTTCTATTGAAACGGAATCCCGCATTCTTCAGTTGATCTTTTACATCATAGCTATTGTCAAGGTAATAAACATATGTTACCATATCTTCATTAAAGCCATTCTTAGAGAGCCATTCTTTGCTCTTAGTTTCGTATTCTGCTTTAATTTTAGCTTCTCTATCAGCAGTTTTCTTTTCTGCTTCTCTTTTGTTTCTAGCCTCAAGTTTCTCAAATTCTTCATCTGTATATACGCGGATGGTCTTATAGATCATCCCACGACCATCACATTTCAGACATACACCATCAAATGCCGGATGAGGTACAATTTTTCCATTCTCAACTCGTGTAGCATATACACCAGACCCGCCGCATCTATCGCATTTGCACTTAGCATCTACAACGAGCTTGCCGCTTTCATTCTTATAAGCCTTTTCTAAATCGAAATCGAATCCCTTAAAACTATTAGCTACTTTCATGTTTAATACCCCTTTTCTTCTTCAACCTTATGTATATATTATATTATAATTTTTAAAGAAAATAAAGAAGTCACTTAGTGGCATCCGCAAGAGCATCTTCAAGCTCAAAAATTCTTGACTGCTTCTCAGAAACAAGATCTCTAAGAACTTCAATAGCTCTAACTTTTACGATTTTATCATTTACTTCATAGAAAACATACTTGTCAACTTCTGCATTATTTCCATTCCAAGAGCCATCATGTTCCTTTACATAATCAAGAGAAACAATAGGAATAATCGGCTGTGCAATAAAAGCTTTAACTGTCCAGATAGTATCTTCAAAGAAATCTTTCATCCTGTTCATATTAATTACCTCTCTTTTCTCTTTCATCTTATGTATATATTATATTATAATTTTTATAAAAAATAAA
>CAYNMA010000026.1:0-24733 GCA_964398075.1 uncultured Bacteroides sp.
CTTGTCCTATTTTACCAGCAGTCGCAGTTGTTGGAGCACCTTCGCCTTTAATTACCCCATAAACATCATTGCCATTAACTTGTGCATTATTAACTGTCAATGCGTGAGTGTCTTTCTTGTAAATATTGTCGTCTCCAAATTGGACTGAATTTGCAATGTAATTTGTCCCTTGTCCAATTTGTGTCGCATTATCCGCTTCCGCTCTAGCATTGTCGCCAAGAACTTGTGTGTTTATTCCGTTTGAACTTGAATAGTTGCCAATTACAATAGATTGTGCATAGTCGGTCGTCCCGTCATCGTTAATTCTATCAGCAGAGCCTTCCGTTCTCGCTCCATAAACAATGTTGCCAGTTCCGTTAGACTTCGCATTTGAGCCACCAACTATACTAAACTTATCGTCAGTTGTAGGGACTGCTCCAGCAAAATAATAATTGCTCTTGTCGTCTACTTTGTTTAGGTCATCACTCAACACAAGTTGCCCAGAACTACTTGGCAATTTAACTTCATTGTTGCCTATCTTTATTGATGTCGCACCATATTTTGTTACAGTGTCGTTGGTCGTATTTACAACATTAAGAGTGCTATCGTTTACATTGATATCCGCATTGTGTTCCGCCACCCCATTGAACTCTGTTTCTACATTGAAGTTTTGTTTGGCAGTAAAAGTGTTTTCTTCAGTCAGGCTTGCATAGTCTGAAAGGTCAACTCCGTTTCTACCTGTGTCTTGCCAGAACCCATTAAAATAGTCATACTCAACCACATCGTTATCGTGGTCAGTGAAAGTAATGAACAGTCCGTCAAGTTCCTCTGGTTCTCTAGAATAGTTGTCTTGAATATACTTGGTCGCCACCGTCTGCACTGTTGAGTCGGTTGCATTTATAACTGGATTTTTTTTCGTATTTCTAATTTTAACAGAATTTATTTCGGATACAATTTTTTTAGCAGTGTCTTTATTTATAGCATCTTTATCAGAAGGAGTGTCTCCTACTTTAATGTTTCCTTTAGAATCATATCTTACGAAATCTTCATTCATTTCTGAAATATGATTTTGTTCATAAAGTCTTTTTAAATCTCCATTAGTCATTTATTACCTCACTAATTTTTTACTAATTTTAAATATTTGAATTAAATCTGGCTTAGAATCAGTTATTCTTGCTCCTGCTGAATGATAATTATTTAAGAAATTTACAAAACTTCGAATGTCTCTTAAATCTCCATCTGCTTTAACCAAATTTCCTTCCCCATATAATCTAACGTTAAAGTCGTTTGCTTTTTTCATAACAAGAGAATCATACTTACTATACTTACCTAAATCTACGGCTCTTGTAACTATTTCATCTTTGGTAAAGTTTTTCAAATTCTTTTCCAAATCTTTTGTTACTTCTTCATTTGTTGAAGCCAAAGAATCTCTGTTGTATTTATTATCAATATATTTTTTAACTTCTTCAAGAGAATCAAATCTTTCTTTACTAGTATTTGGATTTGTAGAATATTTTCCATTTACTTTATAAATATCAGATTCTTTATAATTTCCAATTCTCATTTCTCTTAATTCCCGTAAAGAATATAATTCGTCTTTTACAACTTCATCGGAATCATTTACTATTACGTCGTCAAAATAAATGTTTCTTGAAGAAATCATTGATTCCAACTTTCTAAGCATCAGCGCGTCCCCGTTTTTTAAAAGTACATTATATCCTCTGATTTCAGTCGTGAAACCTACTCTGCGAGCCACAGTAATAAATTTTGAAACTTCTTCTCTATCCGCTCTTGATACATCAACTACAAAAGTGTATTTTGAACTATCTCCAACTATACTATCTATCATTTTAACTCCTTTTACTTTATTATCTAATTTTTTTAATGCATTTATAAAATTTGCATAATATCTATGATTTTTTACTTTATCTTTTCCAAAATCTTTTACGTCGGCATCATAATCTGCTACTATATCTTCATATAAACTTCTTATTAAATTTTCAATTTGAGCATCCGGCTTTTTATTATATTGTTCTACGTTTCTAACAAAAGATTCTATATTAGCAATTGTTCTCTTATCGGGTTGCTGAAAGATTTCTCTTGTTTCACTTTTCATAGGTTCAAATCTACTCATATCAGCCATATCATTTATAGAGTCATTTAAGTGATATTGTTTTACAAATTTATCTAAATCACTTTGACTACCCTCAATTGTTAAATAACTGTCGTTTTTATTAAAATTCAATGAACCATATCTTGTATTATACCAATGTAAGCCTTCGTCAATATCTGGTAAATTTTCTCTCGCTGTTCTCATAGGTATAACTAATTTTGCGTCTGCAATTGATTTATCTTGTATTGCTGAATCTTGTAATAATATTCGTGTAAGGTCATTTCTATTTCTTTCTAAATATCGTTTTGCCTCTTCTAATGACTTAAATACTTGTGTGTCTTTATCATCATCTGATGCAATATAAAACACTTTTGAGTCAAGTTCGTATTCAATATATAAATTACTCTTTGTATCTTTATATACTGTTTTTACATAACTATCTTTTATTGCTGAGTCATATAAAGATTTTGAAGCAGCCATTTTATTTTCTATATCTTCAATAGCCTTTTGTAAGGACATTCCTTCTCTACTGACTCTTGAATTTAAACCATTATATACTTCTCTCATATCGTATCCAAATCTTTCTGCATACCTTTTCAATTCATATTCTTGGCTGCTAGACAAACCTAAATATCCATCATCTAATTCTACTGTGGCTCTAGTTCTAAATTTTTGACCTACATTAAAGTTTGCATCTTTTACAGAATCACCAACAATTATTTTCCACACATCTTGAGATCCAAGTTGTCCTAACTTATTTTTATATAAAACGTCATTATTGGCCGTCATATCAACTAAATTATCAATCATATTTACATAATTATCTAATTGAGATCTACTCGTAAAATGTTTTGTTTCTAATAGTTTTCCAGATTTGTTATAAACGTTTGCTATGATGTTTGAATCTCTCACTGAATCTATAACAACTCTCTTTCTAGGAGTTAAAGTAAATACTTTACCTGATTCTAAACTTCTAACTCTATAATAACCATCACTTAATATTTCTTCTATTTTATATTCGTCATTATAGTAAGGATCCTTACAAGTATCACCTTTCTTTAATTCTTGTAAATATACTTCTCTCGAATCTTTCAACTTTTCATTTGGTCTATGTTTCATAAAATATTCTCTTGCTTCTTTTTCTGATGAATATGGCCCAACTAATTTTGTAAATCCATCATCTTGCTTTATTTCATAATACCACTTATTGTTATAACTAACTATTCTATATTCTGAATCTTTTGTTATCGAATCAACTATTCTAGCATTTCCTGCTCTGCCACATTCACAAAGAGCGACGTGATTTCCTCTGATATTGGTTTGTTTATAGCCGTTTTTATCGTCACCGACAATGTCCGTGTTATAGCCACAACTGAGTTCACAATATTCTCCGTCCTCCACTAATTTAATCACATCCGCATCTGTTATAACTAAATCTCCAATAATAACGTCTAAATTTCCATCCTTTCCTTGACGAATGTTTCTAACAAATCCGACAGAGTATGAATTATGATTTTCTGGAGTTACGTCTTCATCTGGATGATCCTTACAAAGCGGAACGTTCTCAAAAGAAGCAAGAGTTCTTGAATCAAACACTTCATTATAAGGTCTATCAACTTCTACTTCAGATTCGTCATCAGTAGAGAGAACTTCATTCTTCTTATAAGTTTGATTTCCAGTTCTCGCTAAAATACAATCTGTGCAGATTAAATATCCATTAGTATCTTTAAACTTATGCTGAGACAAAGTTTCTTTTACTAAAACTTTCATTTATTTTTTCCTCCTTTATTATAAATGTTATAATATTATAACATAATTTTTTTTAAAAATATAATTAAAAAATCTACTTATTTAAATAAGTAGATTTTTTAATTCAATATTTCCATAAGTCGTATTTATAGTAATATAACAATAATATTTTTTATTCTCTATATATGACTCAAAATAATCAATAGACTTTACATCTGGGTGAGATTCTATTACTTTTACAATAAACGAATCCATTAGAATTTTTGATTTTGTTATTGAAGTAATTGGCTGCCCATAAGAAGATTTATACCACAACTCGCCTTGTAAAACAGATAATCTTTCAGTGAGAGAGCTTATTATCCCTTCTTTTTCATCAACGAATGAAGCAACTGATTCTTTGCCATTTATTGTTTTTAAATTCTTTTTTGCTTTTCCATATTCTTTTAAAATAATCTCTGCATTTTCAAAATTATCTTTAAAAATTTCTACTGAAAAAATCGGCTCACTTAAAATTCCTTTAAAAGAATATGATTTAATTTCATTAACTGTGATTGAATCTATAATATTGCCATTTTCTCCAATAAGAGAAATAATAGCAGGAACTTCTTTTGTAGTAAAATTTAAATAATATGATTGCCCTTTTGAAGTGATAGGATTTATAGTAGTTATAACTTGGCACACTTCTCCGTCAGGAGTCATATAGCACTTTGATTCTTTTTTATATTCTACCCAAATAAAAGGAAACGGGCTTAATAAATTTACTTTATTTTCCTTTGCTAATACGTCTTTACCATAACTTCCAAACCAAACTAAATTCTCATTTTTTTTCTCGTCTTCATCATACCAAACTTTTAATTCTCTACACTTCATATTACCCACTCCTTTTCATCCCAATTTGACTTATCCCAAAGTCCAATTTTATCTAAAGTTTGAGAAGAATGGGTATATGATATACCCATGCTTTGAATGGTTAAAAGTCCAGCTTTAAATAAAGATTTAATATTTTCGCTATATTCAGGATTCTCTTCTTCATCATAATCTAGCAAATATACTTTAGATGTTGCTTGACCGTCTTTTGTGCTCCATACCAATATTACTTTCAATCCATTATCTTCATAGAACTTCTTCATTTGTTCATAAGTTCCATTTGAGTAATTTCTTATTATTCTTGCTTTAATAAATAACAATAAATCCTTGTTATCTAATGAAATTTTTTTTGTTACGTAAGAACCATTTTCCATATATTTTACTGTAAAATTTCTTCTAATGTTAAATATTCCAGCTAAATAATCTAGAAAAAATGAACCATATTTATTTGCTTTATCTAAATAATTACTATCATAAATATTAAATAAATCTAATAAAGTGTCTCCTGCTCCAACTAATCCGTCAGTGTTCACGTCTTCTTGCCCAATTAAAAAGTCATACCATATTTTAAGGTGGGTTAAAAATTTCTCATCTTTTTGTAAATACAAAGGAACTTTACTAGCATAATAATTAAAATCTTTTAAATCATCTACTAATATTGATTCTGTCATTTAATATCTCCTTTTAATTAGAACTCGTCGTATCTTGAATTATGATATTATTGGCTGAATAATTATAATAAGTATTTCTATTTGTATAAATTCTATTAGAAGAGCCATCAATTGTTATTTTATCTACTCTATAAGTAGGTTTTCCTAAAAGAAGAGGGTCCATTTGTGCTATTTTTACTTCAAGTTGTTGTTCATATAAATCAGTAGATAAAGATAATGAATTTAAATAATTAATTAAACTTTCTTTAACAGCGGTTTCTTCTGAATCTGACCAATTATCATATTTTGTTAAACTAATGGTTATGGTAGGTTTTACTGGAATTGCTTTTTTCCAATTAAATTCAAGAGTCGATAAATCTATTTTTGTTCCAAGAAAAGTTTGATCGATTTCACAAGAAATATTTTCTCCGCTAGTAGTATCAGCAGTAGGAGTAGTAGATATTCCAGGAGTAATTTTATTTAATATAATTTCTCCCGTAGTATCATCTTTTATCTTTCCGTCACTATTTTTTTCAAACTCTATTCCTTCTTCGTATCTTATAACTATATATATTCCGTGAAGAGGCACCATCGTTCCATCAGGCATACTTTTATTAACTTCATTTGTATTATTATAAATATATACATCTCTTATTTTACTCACCTCTAGTAATGATCCTACTAATGAATCGAGAACAGTTGTTCCATCTGCTCCTGCAGATTGAGACCTTCTATCTCTTAAATCAGAATCGCTTTCTTCTAACTCTCCAACAATAGCATCATTAGGCTGACTTATTATCAAATAAGGATAAGAACCGTCTACTGTTTGATAAATAGAATTTGCTGGAGCTTCAACTTGGCCAAGAGAATCACACTCAAACATTATTGATATGGTTTTTCCAGCGTCTATTGATGGAATAGCCGTTGTATTACTCCAAGTTTTAGTTGAAGAATCTACTACTTGCAATCCTTTTATGTTAAAAGAATCAGATGAAGTGGAGCCATTATTAGTTATATTTATACTCACTCGACTTTTAGTTGCTTTCTTTCTTTGAATGTTAGCTAAAGCACAAAGATTGTCTAAGTATTTTCCTGAAGCAATATTTATATCTAAGTTGTTAGTAATATTTTTAAAAGATTGTAATATATTATTCATAATTAAAGATAAATCATAAATAAATACTCCATCAGCAGTAGCAGTAGATAAATCAATATCATCTCCATAAGCAGCCTTATACCTTCTAATAAGAGCTTCTCTAATTTGGACAAAAGTTGCAACAGTTACCCCCGCGTTGCTAATTTTTATAAATTCACTAACATCTAAATCATTATTTTGTATCATTTATTTTCCTCCTTTTTTATAATACTCCAATGATTATTCCATAATTTTTTGTATGCTTATCAGTTGTAGTAGTTGCTGAAATGCTTTGATTATTTTTTAATCTACTTAAGTTAGTTCTAAAATCTTCATTTGTATATAATATTAGTACACAATCTCCTTTGGATAATTCCAAATTATTTAATTTAGTGCACACCAATGTGATTGAAGGATTCGTTAAAGAAGAGCAATATATATTATTATCATCTTTTATAGTTGTTATCGTAGCTACGTCTGCAACATTCAAGTCCTTCATAATATTATCTTTAAGAGCAAATAAAACTCTTGCAAATCCGCCGTCTACAACTTCATTTCCTGTTACGTTTTTATCCATTTGTCACCCCCATATAATTACTTACTAAGTTTCTAGATTTACAGCTTAACGTTACTCCAAAAGAGGAGCCTCTGTTTTGCAAACTATAACTTATTTCATATACTAAATACATTCCTTCTTTATCTAAATAATATCCTTTATTTTCTTTCATTTCACTTATATTACTAGAACTTATATTAATAAGGCTATTGTCAATTTGAATTGTGTCTCCGCATTTAATAGGCAAAGTAGGAATTAAAGTCAGTGTTAAACCATCTTTATCTAATTGAGGCTGACCTCCAATAAGTTGAATATTTGATTCTTTTAATTCAAATACTCTTCCTCCAGATTTTGAAGCATCCCATATTGTAACAATATCTCCAGTTTCGCTTGAATCAGAATTCACTACTAAATTAGAATTTGAATTTGCTAGTGAATTTATCCAAGAACCCGGGGTTCCTGATACATTCACTATTTGTTGAACAAATGCTTTCTTTAATTGAGTCGAAATGTTTGTTTTATCCATTCCAGCTCTTTTACAAACGTACTTTAATGCAGTATAAGTATTTATTCCAGAGTTTAAAGATAAATTTATTCTACTTTGACCATATTTTGCAACTAAGTTAGAAGCACACAGGATAATTGCCGTGTTTGATTTTCTATCATCTAAAGAATTACTAATATATAATACTTGCCCTTTAAAGACGCTCGCAACAGAAGTATTTCTATATCCGGCTTTGACTTCAACATCGTAATACTCTCCGTCAATAAGTCTTATTATTTCGTGATAAGTTAAATTGTTTATTTTAATCGTTGCACTGTCTTTAAGAGCGCTCATATATTTATTAATTGATACATCTATATTTAAATCTTCTTTTCCTTTAAGATAGTTCTCTCCAAAAATAAGTTTGTTTTTAAATTTTGTACTAGTAAAAGTAACGCTTAAAACTCTTATCCAAGGTCTAATAATCAATTTATCTCCTCCTTTTAATACATAATTGCATTTCTTATAATTTTAGCTATAGCTTCATTATAATTATCTAAATTCATAGAACTATAAACAATATAGTAATTAGTTAAAACTTTTGAATCCTCTCCTGTTCTAAGTAGATAAACATAGCTTCCCATTTCTTCTGTCATAAATAATTCGTTATTAGAATTTAATTTTGAAAAATCTGTTGGTGAAGAAGCAATAGAGCCAGCATCTTTAATTATCTCTTTAGTAACAGCATTTCTAACAATTAAATCATATTCTCCAGTAGTATTATTTTTAACAAATTCAAATTCATAATAATTATTATCAAGAGACAACTGACATTGTTGAGGTTCATCTGAACTAACGCTATACACTTTTATTGCATTATTTAATTGTAATAAATTTTTATGGATCTCGTCTGTAAAATTACAATATCTTTTTACTTCTTTTCTCTTTTTTTCTTGCTCTTCATACAATTGAAATTGTTCTATTTTATAACGAGTTTTATTTATAATCTTTTTTAAAGTATTATAAATTCCATAAATAATAGTCCCAACCGCTACAATTGCTCCTACTACAAGACCTGCTACTCTACTTACTGCAAAAGTTCCTATTACAAGAGCTGCCACAGCTGCTCCTACTCCTAATGCTACGAGAGCAGTTGCACTCAATCCAGATAAATAATTTAAAAAATCATCTGTTATAAGATTTTCAGCTTTTAACATCTCATTTATTGATACTGTTATAGAATTCCAATCAATAAGAGTGTCAGTAAAAGTACTTATAACAGGGTCTGTTACAGATGGAAGACGACTATCTGTGTCTTTTGGATCTAAATCATCTTCGTTTATGGCAGATAAAAGCGCTTCTTTAAAATTAAAAGTAAAATCTAAAGAGTTTACTTTTTCAGTCCAAGAAATACTTGTTAAAACCATATTTGAATAGTGCTTAAATCTCATTTCTTTTGTTGTAGTATTATGAACTTTAACAATCTCACAAAGTATACCTTCTCTTTTTATTTTATCAAACAAATTTTGAACTGCTTCTAGCTTTGCTCCTTCTTGATCTACTACGATTCCTTTCGAACCATTCAAAGAAAAAGTTCCACTAAGCGATAATGAATCAGCATTGTTATAAATATGGTCTGCAACTAAATCTCCTGAAACAACTGGAAAAGTTGTCATCGTTACCGAACTATTTATAATAGTATCATCAACTGTATCTAAAATAAAAGAAGTCAATTTCTCATCTGACTCATTCATTTTACAAGATATTACAACTGCAAATTCTGACATATTCCCCCCTTTATTATTTATATTATAATATATTTTAAAAAAAAAATAAACTAAATTTATACATAAAAAAAAGAGCAGAAATTTATTTCCTGCTCAAATATATATTAAGAAGTTAAAAGTGGAAAAACTCTTAAAACAAAGAGAAAAATTGTAATCACAACCATCTATCAACTTCTAATATATTATAACATATTATTTATAAAAAGTAAACTATTTTTATAAATTTTTTTAAAATTGTTTAAGCACCTTCCTCTAAAATTTT
This sequence comes from uncultured Bacteroides sp., assembly GCA_964398075.1. GTDB lineage: Bacteria > Bacteroidota > Bacteroidia > Bacteroidales > Paludibacteraceae > Colicola. The sequence goes on from CAYNMA010000026.1 coordinate 9,583, forward strand.
TCTAATCTCGCTAATTCGTTCAGCATTGGTCTTTGCTTGGTTGTCAAGTGCCTTTATGTCCTTGTCATAAGCAATGCCAAGTCTTTGGCAACGAGAATACTGCTTGACTTGGTTGTCGTATTCGTCAAACCAAGAGAGCAAGGTCGAGAGTTCTTCTTGGAGCAGTTCTTGTTCGGTCCTGACTATCTCGATAATTTTAAATCTGCGGTTGCCTTGCTCGTCAGGTTCTGCTTCTACTATGCCATATTTCCCTGACTCGTTGCACCAATTCGCCTTATTTGGATAATCTTCATCTTCGTAAAATAATTTATTGATTTCGTATTCCATTGTTTATTGCTCCTTTATTTCCAAAAACCTATTGCCACCCATTGCATACCAGACAATCTATCACTAGACGCAACCCCATAAAAGTTGATGCTTACATTAGTTGTTGTAATGCTCGTTACACCACCAGCAATACCATTTTTATTTGAACTCATTGCTGTGGCGAGCACACACATAGTGTTCGTGGTAGAAAATGCTACTGGGAAAGTTTGGGTGGTCTTACTATTAGAAGTATTACCGAAAGTCCAATTCCCCCAGCAAATTTGCAAGCCGTTGGCATATCTTATATAACCTTTTCTATTGCTTGTATCATTGCTATACGAATTTACCCCAACATTCGTTCCATTTACAAGAAGTCCACCAGTCGCAGTGATATTTAGAGCATTGCCACTTGCTAGCATTCTCGCATTGAAGTCGGTTGAACTTGAACCATCAGTGTGGAAGTCTATGTAAGGCGTTCCTGCTGTTCCATCTCGCCTACCTAGTTCCATACCAACATTGACTGCGTCGGAAAAAGTGAATGAAGGTATTGCTTCAGTCCCTAATGCTCCAAAGCCATTTGGGAAGTAAGCCGAAGAGCCTTTAATCTTGCCAGTGAAGTTCTTTGTGCCAGCGATTGATTGGTCACCGCTCGTCTTGACTGTATTGTCAATTTGCGTTTGTGGGTCGCTTGTAAAGTTGATGCTATCTTGTTTTACGCTGTTTACATAGACATTTGTTCCACCTTCACCAGTTTCCGCACTTATAGTTACATCATTGCCACTCGTTGACACTGTGATATTAGTTCCTGCTTTAATGTTGCTTGCTTCGAGTTTGTTCGCTATGTTGGTTGTGTTGGCTGCGACTTTATCTACCAAGCCAACCATTTCAGTCATTGTTTTAGTGGTTGTGCCATCAGTTAGTCCGCTTGCTTGCAAGTTGCCAGCAAGAGTTTCGTTACCACTCCAATCAAGAGTCCGAGCATTTGACCTAGACGCAGCGGTCCCATTGCCTACGATTTCAACATATTCGCCTCTCGAAGAAGTGTCCCCTTGTGTGTCAGCAATGTTATATTCACCAAATGTATGTTGCGATTGTCTTTGGGCAATAGTATTATACCCTTCAGAATGAGCGTAGAGACCGCTCGCAGTTGTTTCCGCACCTTCAGAATGAGAAGAAGGAGCACTTGCTGTAGTGCTATTTCCCTCAGAATGAGAAGCGAACCCACTTGATTTAGTACTATATCCTTCAGCGTGAGATGCACTGCTACTTGCAGTCGTGCTATATCCTTCAGCGTGAGATGAACTACTACTTGATGTAGTGTAAGACCCTTCAGAATGAGAATAAGAACCGCTTGCTGTAGTTTTAAACCCTTCTGCAAAAGAATTTGTTCCAATAGTTGTACCTGCTTTTCTATTCAAACTAAATGAGCCTGTCCCAGTAGGGTTTTCCTTATCCATCTTGCTAGAGATATTAGTAGTATTAGTAGCAATATTTTCAGCATTGGTCGTTATCTGACTTTGAAGATTAGTGTCAGCACTTTCTCTTGCAGTTTTCTCATTGTCGATATTAGTTTGCAATGCACTGTCGGCATTTGTCCTATTTGTTGTCTCGTCTGATATAGCAGTTGTATTGTTACTTACGCTTGTATTAAGGTTATCCCAGCCATAGACTGAGCCTGTCCCATCAGTTTCCGCATAGACTTTGCCAGCGGTTGCCGAACCTTTGATTATGCCAGCAATAGAGTTCGTAAATTGATTTACTGTATCAACTCCAATGTCAGTCCAAGTTGTCGTGTTGGAATAGTATCTCCAAATGTGATTTGTGCCACTAACCACGACTCCGATGTATATCCACTTGCTTGTGTCAGTGTAACCTTCCGCTTTGACAAAGGCTTCAATTTGACTTGCTGTAGGGCTTGTGCTTGCAGTGTAGGTCAGTCTTATGTTTTGCCCTTCAAGTTGTTCTATCCTAGAAGTGTTGCTGCGAATTTGAGCGTAGTCCGCTTTTGACATAAGTCCAGCAGTCGTGTCATTTGCTAATGGGAAAGTTTCGGCATCGCTTGAAGTCGCTTGTGTTGAGAGATTTACATATGCCCTAACAACATTGACATTGTCGTCATTTGCCGAGACAGTAACCCCACTTACGACATTCTTGTTTGCATTACTACTGTTCAACTTTGTTGACTGCAAGTCGCTAATAGACGAGCTATTAGTCCCTATTTGAGATTGCAGTGAAGCATCAGAGTTTTGTCTAGCAGTTGCCTCTTTGTCTATATTAGTTTGCAAAGTAGTGTCGTTCGCTTCTCTTGTGCTTGCTTCAGAGTCAATGTTTCCTTGCAAAGTAGTATCCGCATTAGTTCTATTTGTTATCTCAGTATCTATCTTATCACTTAGTTGTCCATCAGCCAAAGTTCTTGCACTTGTTTCCGCTGTTACATCACTGTATAGTGCCAAGTCAGTTCCTGTAAAGTCACTACCACTCTTGCTATAACTTGGTCTATCAGTGTTGCCCATTAAGACATTGCCAGTGCTATCGTTCCCATAGACACTCTTGCCTTCCGCTTCCTTGTATCTAACCAACCTTTTGCCTTCTACACTTGCGACTTGTGGCGTCTTTATGTAGTTGCTAAAAGTCTTTATGCTTGGTATCGTTTGGTCGGTGCCGAGTTTTACAACTTGTCCGTCTAAAGCATCAATATTAGATTGTAGTGTGTTATCAGCGGATTGCCTATTGGCTATTTCTGTAGTTATATTTGTTTGTAAAACTTCATCTGCTTTAGTTCTATTTGTAATTTCTGAAGACAAACTATCACTAACAGTGTTTATATTTGTTTGTAAAGCTGTGTCAGAAGAGGTCCTATTTTTAATCTCATTTTCAATATTTGTTTTATTAGTATCAATATTTGTTTTATTAGTATCAATTTGAGATTGCAATTCTTTATCAGCATTTTCTCTATTTGTTATTTCTGAAGACAAATTAGAATTTATTGTAGTTATATTAGTCTGTAATTTAGTATCCTCAGATGCTCTAGTTGACGCTTCTTCATCAATATTTGTTTGTAATATAGAATCATTATTAGTCCTATTACTTATTTCTTCAGACAAACTAGAATTAAGATTATCAATAGAATTTTGTAATTTTTCATCAGCTTCTTGTCTCGTTGCTATTTCATTATCAATATTTGTTTGTAATTTACTATCTTCTGATTTTCTAACAGCAATTTCATTATCAATATTTGTTTGTAAAGTTTTATCCGCTGATTCTCTATTACTTATTTCGTTAGATAAATCTGATTTTAAAGTGGCCCATCCATTTACAGAGCCTGTTCCATCTGTCTCAGCATAAATTTTACCATCTACACTTGAACCTTTGATAATTCCAGCAATGTCATTTGTAAAAGTATTTACTGTATCAACTCCGATGTCTTGCCATATTTGAGTATTATCATAATATCTCCAAATATGATTTGTATTTTGAACTACTACAGCAATTGATACCCATTTACTCTCATCTGTATATCCTTCACTAATAACAAAGTTTTTAATATCTTCACTAGTAGGATTCTCACTCGTTGTATAAAGTAGTCTAATGTTTTGGTCTTTTAATTGCCCAATGTCTTCTGTATTTTTTCTAATTTGAGCATAATCAGCAATACTCATTAGACCCGCTTCAGAATCACTAGCAAGTTTTATTTGTTTTTTATTACTAGTTTCCGTTTTTGTATTTAAATTTCTATAATTTAAATCAAGATATACATTATCTCCGTCAACATCTACATTTATGTCTTTTGTTATAGATAAATTAGCATTCTCTTTATCTAATTTTAAATCTAAAGCAGATTGAGTTGGTGTTGAAACAGGTTTATTTTTATCAGAAGTGTTATCTACTTCGCTAAGACCCACTTGAGATTTTGTTACTTTATGAGGATTGTTTGTATTTTGTTCGTGAGCAGTTAAATTTGATTGTAAATTTTTATCTGCTTCAATTCTGTTTGTAACTTCAGAATCAATGTTTAATTGAACTTTTGTTATTGCTTCTTGTTGTTTTGTTGAAATAGGTTTATCGATGTCACTTGTATTATCAACATTTGAAAGACCTACATCTGTTTTGTCAATTTCAATATTTACATTCTTATTCTCAATAGGCAGCGTTTCTCCGTTCAATTCAATTGAATCAATTTTACCACCATATTTATTAACATATTCTTCAGTTGCAAAATTCGAATCGTTTTCTAATTCACTATTTTTTGTTGGAACCTCAATATTAACAGTTTTGTCAATAATAGGAAGTTCTTCTCCATTTTTAGTGATTACATCAATTTTACCTTCAATCTCATTATCCAAAACCCACTTTTGAGTAGCATATGGACTACTTCCATCTTCACCATTGTTATTTAAATCACTTGTATTTTTAGGAGCATTTTCAATCAAATTATAATCTAATTTATTTTCTTCTGTAATTTTAGATTGTAAATTTAAATTATCAGAAGTTTTATTTCCTTCTAATGTCACATTATTTATAGAAGGTTTATTGATTAAATCATTATAATCTTTTTCAACGTATAATTCACTCTCTCCAATGTCTGCACCAAGTTCTAATTGTCTATGAGTTATTTCAGCGTCAATTGAATTATTTTTATTGTTTATTTCTATTTCAAGACTCATTATATTTGCTCCTTCGTTTTGCTATATGTCAATGAAATAGCTCCAATGCTTGTACCTCTGATTTCGTCATTTTCAAATTTAATTCTAACTTGGCAATCTTGAGAGCCGCTCATATTAAAAGTTTCCTCTTGCGTTAACGGAAAATAAAACTCTTTTGTTTCATTATTATAACTAATTTCTCCGACTCCATCATTCTTGTAATATTTAACTAATTCGCCAATCATAATTTGAATTGCCTTAACATTAGTAATATCAATGTAATCTCCATTATATTTAATTGTAATTGGAATGATATATTGATCGCCTTGCATTATAATTTTTGAACAAATCATTTTAACTCCCCCTCCTTTTATTTAAACATTTGACATAATTGTTCATAAGTCATAGACCCTACATTTGCTAACCAACTTTGGTCTTCCTTAGAAACATTATTGAAAGTTTGATTTATATTATTATTGTATGTAGTAGCATTTGAAGTGCTTCCGCCATAACTATTTATAATATCATTAGTTGCACTCAATCTTTCAGAAGAAGTAGTAGCAGAGCCTCTTCCAAAAGTATCCATCAACCAAGATAATATACTTAATACTGCGTCTGCTAAACTCACAATGGCTTTCATTCCCGCTATTATCGTGTCTTTATTATCCATAATAACTTTTATAAATTCCATTTGAAACTCTTGTTTAAAGTCCTGCATTTCAACTTGAAACTTTCTATACTCTTCAAAGAAGCCACTATCATATAAATCCGAATATTTATCTGTATACTTTGAGAATAATTCACTAAATTGACTCCACTGCTCTCCAGTCATATACATTAAATCTTCATCATTCTCAATACCCATTAATTCTTTAGCAGTTTCAAAGCCATATGCTTGACTTCCAGAAAAACCATAAGTGAAAGCAATATCTCTCGTTTTAGAATTAGATAATAATGAATAATCAACCATGTTTCCTAATTCTTTCCAAGCATCACTTAAAACTTTCTTTAAACTATCCCATGCAGAATTTAATGTGTCAGTAAGTTTTGCTCCAAAATGCTGACCTAAAGCTTCTCCAAAAGATTTGCCTTTATCTCCACCTAAAACTTGATTGAACTCTTTCTTAAAAGCATCTGAAAAACTAACTATTTTCTTTTCAGCTTTTTTACCGGCTTCATCATCTATTTTGGGTTTTAAAAGAAGTTCAATCTGCTTTACATAATCTTTCATTTACGGCTCCTCCTTAATTGTTCTACTGAATCATAAGTTTGTTTTTTGTTATATAATGAAACTAAGCACATTTCATATAAATCTAAAACTTCTTTAATTGAATAATCATCTCTAATTTCTTTAAATGTTGCATATTTATTAACTATTAATAAGTATATAATAGGGTCTACTCTTTCAATACTTATTGTATCTACGCTTAGTCCAACGTCACCTAAGTAACATTTTCTCTCGATGCGTTGGACTTCTAAAAAACCTCTTTTAAATATTGTAAGAAATTATCTAAAATACCCTCGATTGATTTTATATCTTTTTCAATGCCTGCTGGATAATAATTATTGCCATCTTTGACTTGTAGCCATTTATCTCCGCACTTTACTTCTACATTCTCAAGAACTAATGAATACAAATCAACCACGCTCTTAAATTTATCAAAATTAATCTGACTCTTAAAAGCTAAAAGTTCAATAGCATTCATTTCTTTAATTCTAAAAGTGTTATCTTTTACTTTAAATTCGTTCATTTTTTACTCCTTTTATTTTAATGGTTCTGCTTCCCATCCAAATATATTATGATGGGGGAGAGTTGTTTCGCCTACATCTTCAGAATATATAGTAAAACTAGTAACAGTAGAAGTAATATATATTGATTTATTTGTTCTGCGTCTATCTTTACCTACTGACATTCTAACTTGGCCAGCTCCTATTTGATAAAAAAATATACATCTTTCAGATAGTCCATCTCCAGCAGTAGATGAATCAAAAATGGGATAAAATACACTCTTATCATAACTTGCTGATGAATCGACTGAAATGTCTAACCAAATATCATTTGTCCCTACTATAATATTTTTAGTAAATTTCATTAACACGTAGTTCCCTTGTCTTGTAACTGTTCCGACAACATCGCCGGAACTATCCACAATGTTGCCTTGCTTAAAACCCAGATTTGTTAATCTTTCTTCAATAGTGCCTTTACTTGTATCTGAGCTCGAGTACTGAGCATAAGTTGAGCTGTAAACACTAGACCCTGTTATTTTTTCTTCAAGATAAGATTGTAATTTATTTTTAACAGCATCTGTTGTAGAAGTATAATCTAAACTAGTATCTCCGGTGAGGTCCATTAATGCGCTCGTTACGAGAGTGCTTTGTCTTAATGCAGAATTTACATATTGAGATGAAATAGGAGTTCCTGCTTGAAATCCTCCTACTCTTTGAGTTTTTGATGAATCAGCATCGTTAAAATCATCTACGTCCTTTACGTTCGAATTAACAATGGGGCTATCTATCCAAACTTTAAACTTGCTCATTTATTACTCTCCTGCAATATCAGATAAATTTTTTGTCTTGACTATTTTTGTCTTTGTTTTGTCTTCGACTTCTTTAATCTCTAAGTCAAGAGCTTCCTTTGCTTTTGTTTCAGCTTCATCAGCATTGTCAGTATAAGCACCAATTGTAATTATCTTATCTTTAGCAAGAGCTTTTACTGTTGCCCATTCTGTGATGTAACTAGGATAAGTTCCAACTCCTTCCTTAATGAGGATCGACATTTTTGGCCACAATGCACTTACTTTAAGTCTGTCTGGAACGTGAGCGTCCGCATTAGTGACATCCTCACATTGTAATCCCGGTACAACTTTGATGTTAACTTTTGATTGAATGATTACATAATTTTTTGACATAATTTATATTTCTCCTTTTATATCTATTATATAAACTCTTAACCATCGACCTGTCAAAAATCGTGTTAAGTGTTTACCATTTTTAATTGCCCTATAAATCTCTACATTAACTTGATTAACATTGTTCTTATTAAATTCTTTCTTTTGAAACTTTAATATTTCTCTAACATTATCAAAAATGTATAAGGGCACCTCATCCGTTTTATCATAAAATATAATAAAACAATGACCTTTGTAAAGCTTATGAGTTCCTCTTCTTATTTCTCTCATTAAGTTTCCTCCAGATTTATTCCCTCCATCTCATTTTCAAAATTCTCATCTAACTTTTCAATATTCTCGTCTGTCAAATCAAAATCTAAAGTTCCCCTTAAAGTATAGTTTTGGATTGTTTTAGCAAATTGTTTTGTGTTTATAACTCCTGCATTCAATAAAATGTTACTTAGCTCTGCTAACTTTTGTAAGTCTTCCATTCTTTTTTCTGTTTTCTCTTTCATTAACAATGAGTTAAAAGTGAATTCAACTTTTTCATCTATTCCGCACATTATATAAAGTATTTTAACTAACTTCTCATAAATAGGTCTCACAAAAGTTTCACATCTTCCATTTATTGTCTCATCATATCTCCCCATTGCACTAGAATCTACAGCCAAACCTTGCTTCAAATCTCCAAACAAAACTCCTTGCATTTCAAGAGCAGCAGCAATTAGCAACATATTATTCTCAAGTAAATCGCTTAGTCCGCTCAAACCGCTGAACGTTTTACTATCATATTCGTCTTCTTTATCTAAGAAAGTCAAAGAGTTATAATTTCTGCCCCAGTTAACCATTTCAAGTCTTTTTCTAAGCTGATCTTCAGAAGCCTTATCTGCTCCCATAAAGACTCCTCTCATTCCACTCATCTTAATTATTTCAATCAACGACTTATCAATTAAACTTTGTATACTATTTTTTAACTTCTCATCTCGATTAAGTTCTCCAATAATATGAGCTCCCTCGGCATACCCCCATCCTTGAAGCTGTCCTGTCTTAATTAATCTAGGAGCAGTTCTATGCTCATATCTTAATATATAGTCGTGATGAACTTTTATCGTGGTTCCATTAGCAAAAGTAATATCATACATTTTTGGTTTTCCAAAATCTAAATCAGACATTTTAGAAACGGTCTCTGTGCTTGCTTGAACTCCATACCATCTATCAGTAACATAATATCTTACAACTTTTGCTGATTTAATTTTCTTTATATTAGCACTCATTGGATTAGCATAATCTTCGTCTTTAAAAGTATCAAACATTACAACTGCTACTGATCCACCAAATAATGCTCCCCACTTTAAAAGTTCGATTAAATCCGTTCTCGCTTTGTTTAAATATGCATAAACTTCTTTCTTATCAGAATCTCCAATTAAAGTGATTCCACATTTAATCTCATCTTGTGCTGGCTTATCAATTGCTCTCTTAAATACCCAACTCGAATTATACAAAGTTAGCCACAACCAAAAGTTAAGAGTATCATTAGAGAAATCATAATTTGAAAACTCTTCCGTTTTATCTTTATTGCCTATACTCAAAAGACTGTTTCCATAACTATCCGTGATTCTCGTCTTTAGTTCAGCTGCTTCATCATATATACTTTTCTTGTTCTCATCTCTAACTAACATCAACTTTAAAATGTCGCTCTGCGAGAAAGTATTTTTGTTTTCTTCTTGATCCACTCTTTTCCTCCTCTTTTAATATAAATAGAAGATATATAATATATTATATCTTCTATTTATATTATAATTTATTTTTAAGTTAAAATCAAATATTTTTCATCAAATTTTAAAATTTTCTATAAAATATTTTGATTTTTGATTAATTTTTTCAAAGTTTATCGGTTTTTTTAGCAAAAATCAAAGTTTATCAAAATTTATCAAGTTGGATATTCCCTCAAAAAATGATAAACTGATAAAATTGTTTTTCACCTCTTTATATATATATGTATTTTAAAAATCAATTTATTTTTAAAAAAATGATTTTTTTCTAATTATATTTTTTAATTTATAACTTTATAAAAAAAGATATAATAATAATAAAATAAAGGAAAGTAGCGAAAAAGTTTGCTCGATAAAGTGCGACTTTTCAAATTTAATATTTCGCAGAAATTTATCATTTTTCACACCCAATTTTTTTAAAGGTAAACTGATAAACTTTTTCGGAACCTGCTTTATCGCCAATTTAATAAAAAAAGTTTATCAATAAATTTTTTTGAGAAAGTATAAATTTCAAATTTTATCATAAATTTTTGATAAAGTATAAAGTTCAAAAAAATTTTAAAATTCATCGTTTTTTAGTTGATTTTTAAAAAAATATATTTTATAATAAGTTATCATTCAAAAAAAGGGAGAGAGAAAATGAACAAAGAAGATTTGTTAAACAATTTGGACAAGTCAAAACTGATGGACTTAAGTCTAACTGATTGGCATACTCGCTTAAAGGAAGAGTGCCAAGTATACTGCTGTGAAGGGGGATATTTAGGTAAAAAACTAGATGAAATCAATTACAAATTTTGCGGAGTAGACGAAGCAAAGCAATTAATAATAGATAATTGTTATATAATATTATTACATAAATATATAAAACACCCAAATGATGAGCAACTTGAAAAAATAACAAAAATAATAAATAGTTTTGTTGTAAATTTACAAAGCAGACTCACAAAGATAAGTTTCAAAAAAAACTGTTCGCAAGAAAAGAGAGTGAGATATTTACCTGATTATTGTATTGCTTTTAGGAATGGGGTTTACAACTTTAAGGATAATAATTGGTTCTTTAAGTATACAATAATAGAAGCAAAAGATATCAGTAGAAATTTGTATTATTATGATAATCAATATATAATTTCGTGGTATTTAGATTATGACTTTGAACCTTTACCGATATCAATTTCAGACACTTCACTCGAAGATTTTATTGAAATAATGAAAGAGTTAACCAAAGAAAATAAGAACTACTGCTTTGAATTGATGTATAATATGTGCCACGACAAGTCAGATATGTTTCAAATAGATAAGTTCAAGCACTTGTGCCAAATTCTAGGATATATATGTTTACAAAGTTTTAGTCAGCATTTTGTCATTCTTATAGGAACTGGACAAAATGGTAAGAACTCTTTAATAGACGGTTGCTTTACAAATTTACTATATCCAAAACATAGTACAATTGACTTGGATACGATAGAGAACGATAGATTTGTGACAGGGGCTCTTGAAAATAGAAGTCATAACATTTGTCTTGAAATGGATGCTAAAACTTTTAAAAAATCCACTATGTTAAAACTTTTAACCGGATCAATGTATCAATCAGTTGAAGATAAAGGAGTGAGCAAGCACTCATCAATTATAAATTGTAAATACGTGTTCGCAGGAAATGATAAGTCCGATACAAAGTTTGGAGACAACTCCGAAGGTCTCAGAAGACGTATAAATTTATTCGAAATATTTTATAAATGGGATAGAGATAAGAACTTCTTAAAAGATGGTGATTATTATGATACTACTTTCTCAAACTCGCTTAAAGAGATAACCGATGACATTTCTAATACTACTTGTTTTCTTTATTTCGCGATGTATGGTATTATGATGGGAACAAAAAACTTTAATGAAGATTTCTTGTTTAAATATAATGAGTGGACCGATAACTTCGCTAATATTGATAATGAGTTAAAAGACAGAGTTCTAAAAATTTCTACTGAAGATATTATTACTTATCTATATAGAAGTCTCTCAAGTAAAAACTGGAATTATTTTTTTAATAATAAAAGAACTAGTATTAAATCCATTAAATCTATTATATATAATGATAAAACTTATGAAGAAAGGATAAAGCACTTGTTCAACGATTTGTTTAAAAGTGATTCTGATTCGGATTCACCATCAAAAGAGTACGCTATAGAGTTCATTGAAGAAAATGTTCACTTCATCTCTCTTAAAGCATTAAAAGATATTCTTAATTATGATGATATGAGTTCAACTAAGTTCACTCAAAAAGTCCTTAAAACGTTCTCTATAAATAAGCCTCATTATAATATTTATATGAATGAATCGTTCGTAAAAATTACTTTTAATCCAGTTTCTCATAGAATTTCTAGTATTTTTTAAAAAAATTTTTAAAAAATATATGTAAAAATAGTTTACTTTTAAATTAAAATATGTTATAATAAATTATACTTAATTTAAAGGAGAGAGAAAAATGAGTATAAAATATTATGGAAGTTTAATGAATAGACTAGAAGAAGGAAGAACTTTTGGAGAAATTAAAGTTGGAACTGGCGTAACTCAAATGAGTTATTCTGATAGACATCCCTATGAAGTTGTCAAAGTTATTGATGACAATCATCTTTTAATTAGAGCGTGTGATGCTAAAAGAATTGATAAAAATGGTGAAAGCGAATGTCAAGAGTATGAATATACTTTAAGACCTTATAAAGAAACTTTAATAACAGAAGAACTATTAAATGACGTTTATAGAATGAACTATATTAAAAATACCAATCCTAAGTTATATAATAAAATTATAGAAGGTAAAATAGGAGATGTAATTGGAGACAATAATATATTGTTAGTTAAAACAAAATATGGATGGAAAGAAAGATATAAAAATGGTAAATATAGTAAAGATAAATTTGCCGTAGGATTTAAAGAAGAGTATTATGATTATAGTTTTTAGCGACGAAAGTCGCTAATATGCGAGTATGGTGAAATGGTAGACACAAAGGACTTAAAATCCTTCGAGAAATGATCTCGTGTGAGTTCGAATCTCACTACTCGCACCAGCTGAAAAGCAAAATAAAAATTAAATAAGGGAGAGAGAAATGAAAAATTTAAAATTGTATCATTATGATAATGAAGTATTATTTGAAGGAGAATTTATTACAAAAAATAATAATTTTAGTCCAGAAGTGATAAAAGCATATGAACTTGAAATTGGAATGGATGCTTCAAAATTAGTCTATATGCTAGATCACGAAGAAGAAGATTATGAAGAAGTGTATAAATATCTTTATAATGTAGAGCCTTTGGGAAGAGTCAAAAAAGTGATGATGGATTTTTCTCCAATTATGTGCCAAGATTACCTCGACAGAATAAATAAAATGTTTAATAGAGAAAAAGTAGCAGAAATGTTTGCTTATTGGTATAATGGAGGGCATCAAGATAAAAATTACTTAAATATTCTTAATATTCCAGCATCAAACAAAGTAGAATATGTTACAGATAAACCTATAATGGTAAAAGAAAGAGAAGAAGTGTATTTTAAAACGTTTGAAAGTAATTTAAATTATTTGATGGATGAGTTTAGAGAAGAAGAGAGATCTAGATAATGAAGAGAGAGTAGGCTAATGTTAAAGATTAAAGAAAATAAAATACAAGAACTTGAAAAACTAGGTTTTAGAAAATGTGAATGCACTGGCGGTTTTATTTATTATAATATTTACAAAAATTATGATTTATATATCGAAATTGAAGTTATGCAAGATAGGACAATAACCCTCGATGTTAATTGTGATGACGTTTGGACTGATGAATTAGACATTTTATATGAACTATTTGCAAATGATATGGTAGAAAAGGTGGAAGAGTAGGCTAATGATAGACATTGTATTACCAAGCAAGGAAAGACTTGAACGAAGCACACCTAAAAGACAAGTTGAATTAGCGATTGAGGCATTAAACTTCTATGAAGAAAGACTGCAAGAAGAATTAAAAGAAGTGGCAAAATTAAAAATGTGGATAGCAGTACTTTTGGCGAGTGGAAAAGATTTGAAAGATTTGGAGGCGGAAGAATGGAAAGATTAACACAAAAGAATGATGTTTTTGGATACGAGTTGCCTTGTCAAAATGCGATGGGCGACACACAAGCAGGTGAAATCACAATAGGTGATAGCGAATACACTGCAAAGAAATATATTATAGGCGAAGCAATAAGAAGACTTGGCGAGTTGGAAGATGTGTTGGAAAGGTATAAAATTGAGAATGTAGAAGAACTTGACCTTATACTTAATAAAAGTGAAAACCTCTTACTTAATAAAAGTAAAAACCTCTTACTCGCAAACGGGGTTAGGTTCTTAAAAGAGAAAAATAATAGACTTGAACAAGAACTCGCCGAACTCAAGCAAAAGGCGATTGTGCCGAAGTTTAATTATGAACAAGAAATATTTTTTATAGATTATAATATAAATCAAATTGTAAGTGCAACTATACTTTCATTTGATTACTATGACAAAAGATATTTGGCAAGATTAAAGTGTTTTCAAGAAGAGCAAGTGTGGGTGTATGAAGAAGATATATTTGCGACAAGAGAAGAAGCAGAACAGAAACTCGCTGAAATTGGAGGGAAAGATGAGTAAAGAAATAAAAGATTGGGGTTTTGGTGTGATTGAAACAAGAGAAACATTTTATACTCAAGAACCCATTGATAAATTTAAACATAAAATTGCCGACCTACAACACCGACTAGATGTGGCAGAGAAAGCACTGAATGAAATGGCAGATGATTGGTGCTTAATTGACAATCCGAACAAGCCAAGTGATGTGGTTAAAAAATACAAAGAACGAGCCAAGCACGAATTAAAAGAGGCAAAAAATGACTAATACACCAAAATTAGAAGAAATGTTAAAACTATATAGCAAGAAAGAATTGTGGGATAGAATACAAGAGAAAAATAAAATCATTGAAGAACTTGACCATAAAATAGAGATACTAGAAAAGGCACTTAAATTGACCTGTGGCGAAGAACTGCGAGAATTTGGAGTATATGCCGATGATTATGGTTATGAAGAACAATTTAAACAATTAGAGAAACAATACAAGGCGGAAGCCGAGAAAGAGTTAGAAATGGAGTAATTATGGAAGAAAAAGAAAGATACAAACTTGAAAGTCTTAATGGAACATTTAGTCACATACACGACACTGAACTTGACGAGTGGTTTTTGAATAAACAACCTGTCACTGAACTACTAAACCAACAAGACAAACGCATTAAAGATTTGGAAGAAACAAACAAAGTATTATGCAATGAACTAACAAAAAATAACATTATAAAACCAAATAGACTAGAAACTTGTTGTGGTGTGCCAATTTATGAAGTACCGAAACTTAAAGAAGAAAACAAGCAACTGACCGAATTGTATGATGAATTAAACAAGAGATATTGCAAGCAACAAGACGAGTTAGATATTGTTAGAGAAGAAAATCAGCAACTCAAACAACAACTCAAATCCCAGCCAGCAGAAATTGTGGATGAAATCAAAAAACAAA
>CAYNMA010000027.1:0-2555 GCA_964398075.1 uncultured Bacteroides sp.
AGTAGTGCCATCGTTGGCGCAGTAGGTAAGGGTGTAGTAAACCTCGTTGGTGTCTGCCAGAGGGAGTGTGAGCGTGGTGCCGTCAGCAAGGGTGAAGGTGACGGTAGTGTCGGTGGCAGTGACGGACTGGAACATCGTGTCGCTCTCGGCACCATCGGGACCTTGGTCTCCTGGATCGCCTTGTTCACCGGTAGCAGGTCCGAGCGGTTGCCAGTTGGTACCGTCGTAGGAGAGATACCAGAGGTCGTCTTGTATCTTGAGTTGAGGCGTCAGTCCGTTCTGCCCATTGGTACGGGTGACGGGTATCTGGTGACTATCGGCATCGAGCAACCATTCTCCATTGAGTGTCCAATAGTAGAGACCATCGGTGTCTTGTCGGACACCAATGACGGGGGCTGTGCCGTCGGTGCCGTCTTGTCCGTGGTGGATAGTGAGCGACTGTCCGTTGGTGAGGGTGATGGTGTAACCGAGGGTGTCGCTACCTTGCGTGATAGGTGCGAGGGAGGAGACCATGGCGTTCTGTTGCAGTGCACTGACGAGCGTCTGCAGCGACTGGATGTTGGTGTTCATCTCTTTGCACTGCTGCTCGAGGCGTTCCACGCGGGTCTTGAGACTGTCGACATCGGTCTTGAGAGAGTCGATGTCAGCGAGGATGTCCTTGTGGCAGGAGGTCAGCACAAGGAGGGTGGTTAGTAATAGGAAGGATAGTTTTTTCATTTTATTGTGATAAAATCATTGCGTGGCAAAGTTATGGATTATTTACGGACGGTGCAAGCAAGATGGTAGATATTTTTCTGCGGGGTATTTGCAGAGTAGTCCATGAGACCCATTCGCCATCAATAGATTGTCTACTAACTAAATAGTTTCCAATGAGTTATACCGTGTTCCGCTATGATTATTGTACTTTCAATAATTGTATTCTCAACAATCTGATTGAATACAAGATAAATGATTGGTTTGTAGAACTATATGACATATACTTTTGAACCAACATGTTACTCAATTCTCCGGTACAATTTACTCAAATTGCGGGTCAATGGTGCATAACTGAACATAGGGCAAATGCATCGAAAGTTGTGAACGGACACCTGCGGCGTATTGGCATCAATTGTCCATAAAGCATTACATACCCAAACGGTTCGGTGATAGCAGGAGTGGATATAACGATTGTAGGTCGTTTTGGAGGTGGGCGAAATGGTTGGATGGAGTTAGGGTGTCTTCGTTCATATACAACCGCTTGGAGACTTCTATCATGAGAGAGTGGTATTCGACAGGTGCGTCGACGGTTTTGCTATTGGAGAAAGGTGTATTGAGTCCGACTTTATAGCCTTTCTCTTGAAAGTACGCTGCCACCCGCTGCAGGACAGCATCGGTTGGGCGGGACCAATCGTCGTTGTAGCCAATGCAGATATCAATGTCGCTCGGACGGGTGCATAGTTCCGTGGGGGTGGTGGAGAAACTGTGGCAGTCGATCAATAGGACAGGTGGGTAGTCGTTTGGGCTCGTTCGTCCTTCCGTACTGCACTTCATCAGCAGGTCTTCGACGGACCGTTGGTGCGCCATATAGTCGCGATAGCATCGGGTGCGGAAAGAGTCGGCACGATCCTTGAAACAGTCCCAACGGAACATTGATATACCTAATCCTTTTGCTTCGAGCGGGTCGTGTGGCAGTCGCTCTACATCGCAGTAGATACGGCACCAAGGGAAGACGATGGAATGGATACGCAGATGGGGTGTGGAGGGCACAAAGAGTTCGTCGGTGAACCAATCGATATAGGAGTTTGAACGGTCCTGAAGGAGGCGATTGACAGAGGGCGTTGCAGCGAGGGCTTGTCGTATATCGTCAGGGAGGTCGGACTTGGCGTGCGGAACGTGCAAGACGATACTTGAATAAGGTGTTTGGTAGGAGTTTTGTGATTTGGCGGACTCCTTGGCTGCCAGACTTGAGTAAGACATAGTTTTGATAATTTAATAGTTATGCCTTCTGTCTGGAACACGCAGCCGAGCCGCACGTGCCATTAGCGTACTTCTTTATAGTCGGGAGCAAAAGGCGAACATAACCGACTTCGTGCAAGAACACTATCTTGCGTATTGCGCTGCAAATATACAACAATTTTTGTTGATAAACAAATGGATTCGAGTTTTTCTTTGGGTGGGAATGGTTAGGGAGGTCAACGGATACTGGTTAAAGCATTGATTATTAGAATAGTCAGTTCAGAGGGATGGTATACAATACCGTCTCTACTGTACGACAGAGAGCGTCAGCGACCCTTAATGGAGATACTTTTGTCAACTGCGATTATCATAAAACGAACGTATCGCTGCGCAGTTGCATAGAATGAGGTATCATGCGGCGATTTGGGCGTTTATATTTCGATGACGTTTGTTAATGGTTTTGGGTATAAAATGGCGTTTTTAAGGTGGTTTTTTGGGGTTGCAAGGGTAGCGTAAGGGTAGCCTATCCCTTCGATATCCCTTCGTTATCCCTTCGATAACTCGTGGTCATTTTCTCGACACTAGTTTATACTATATTCCTTTAAGATATGATGAGGGCG
>CAYNMA010000027.1:2655-24361 GCA_964398075.1 uncultured Bacteroides sp.
ATTGCCATATATATAAACAAGGAGTTGTCTATTTTGTAGACAACTCCTTTTGTTTGAATATGTACGACTCGATTAGTCTTTGAACTTAGCGCAGATGAACTCACGGTTGAGGCGAGCGATGTTAGCCAACGATACCGACTTAGGGCACTCAGCAGCACAAGCACCCGTGTTGGTACAGTTACCAAAGCCGAGTTCGTCCATCTTAGCGACCATAGCCTTAGCACGCGCAGCAGCCTCAACCTTGCCTTGTGGAAGGAGAGCGAGTTGGCTTACCTTAGCCGATACGAACAACATAGCCGAACCGTTCTTGCAAGCAGCAGCACAAGCGCCACAGCCGATACAAGAAGCAGCATCCATTGCCTCGTCAGCGGCTGCCTTAGGAATAGGTATAGCATTAGCATCTGGTACACCACCGGTGTTAACACTGACGAAACCACCAGCCTGCATGATCTTATCATACGCCTGACGATCTACCATCAAGTCTTTGATGACAGGGAAAGCACGGCTACGCCACGGCTCTACGGTGATGGTCTCACCATCGTGGAACTTACGCATGTGCAACTGGCAAGTAGTAATTGCGCTGTCAGGTCCGTGTGGGTGACCATTGACATACATTGAGCACATACCGCAGATACCCTCACGGCAATCGTGATCGAAAGCGATAGGGTCCTTGTGCTCGCTGATGAGTTGCTCGTTGAGAATATCGATCATCTCCAAGAACGAAGCCCCTTGGAAGATGTGTTTTAGCTCGTAGGTCTCGAAATGCCCCTGAGCCTTAGGACCGGCTTGACGCCAAACCTTTACTTTAATATCTATATACTGATCCATAACTTTTTATTGTTTAGAAGTTTAGTTGTTTAGCAGTTAAGCAGAAGTTTAAGTGGTTGAATATGTTTAGTAGTTTATCCTATATACAAAGGGATCACTTGGGTTGAGAAGATTGAAAAGGCTTCACTGTTGCGCCATCCTTGTCTTTTGGCATAAAACTATACTGAAGGTTCGTCAATAAGCGGCTAATCTCTACTATAAGCAGTTCCATGCTTTGCATATCGCTGTCTGAAATATAATCCAATCTTCTTGATACTTCTAATTGGCTCATAACTTCCATAAGAGAACCATACGCCAACTCGAGGAAATGAATTTTCTCCTTATAAGAATAACGGGTTGTTCCTTCGGCAATATTTGAGGTTACAGAGACAGCAGCACGCCGCAATTGATTACAAAGTGCAAACTGTTCCTCCTTGGGATACTGCTTTAGTAGTTGATATACCTTCGTGACCATATCAATAGCCTTCGAATATACTACTAAATTCCTATAACCTAAATAATCCATCCGGTTAAACCATTAACTTATTAACTCTTTCAACTTCTTCTAAACTTCTCAACGCCTAAACTCCTTAACCAAACTAACTCTTATAATTACGTGTCTTTCTCTCAGTGAATTCATACTCTAGAGGCTCCTTGATGAGTTCAGGTTCGCTGTCCTCACCGGTGTACTTCCAGCAAGATACATACGAGAACTTATCATCCTGACGAAGTGCCTCACCTTCCGGTGTCTGGTACTCCTCACGGAAGTGACCACCGCAAGACTCCTCACGATTGAGAGCATCGAGAGCCATCAACTTACCGATCTCAATGAAGTCAGCCAAACGAAGTGCCTTCTCCAACTCATTGTTGAGCGTACCAGCCTCGCCCGGGATATAGACATTGGTCCAGAACTCTTTCTTGATAGCATCGATCTTCTCGATAGCAGTCTTCAAACCTTCTGCAGTACGACCCATACCAACGAAGTCCCACATGATGAGACCCAGTTCCTTGTGGATAGAATCAACAGAACGCTTACCCTGAATAGACATCAGTTTGTTGATCTTGTCCTCTACTTTCTTCTCAGCCTCAGCGAACTCAGGTAGGTCGGTAGACATACGAGGCACACCAATCTGGTCGGCAAGATAGTTTTGGATAGTGTAAGGCAATACAAAATAGCCATCAGCCAAACCTTGCATCAAAGCCGATGCACCCAAACGGTTAGCACCGTGATCGGAGAAGTTAGCCTCACCGATACAGAACAGACCCTTAACGCTAGTCTGCAACTCGTAGTCAACCCAGATACCACCCATAGTATAGTGGATAGCTGGGAAGATCATCATCGGGTTCTCGTACGGGTTCTCGTCTACGATCTTCTCGTACATTTGGAAGAGGTTACCATACTTCTGTGCAACGACATCCTTACCAAGGCGCTGGATAGCCTCAGAGAAATCAAGGAATACGGCCAAACCAGTATTGTTAACACCATAGCCCTTGTCGCAACGCTCTTTAGCGGCACGTGATGCTACATCACGAGGTACAAGGTTACCGAAAGCAGGGTAACGACGCTCCAAGTAGTAGTCACGATCCTCTTCAGGGATATCACGACCCTTGATCTCGCCACGTTGCAAACGTTGAGCATCTTCAAGTTTCTTCGGTACCCAGATACGGCCATCGTTACGCAGGGACTCTGACATCAGTGTCAGTTTAGATTGGAAATCGCCATGCTTAGGGATACAGGTCGGGTGGATCTGTGCGTAGCAAGGGTTAGCGAAGTAAGCACCGTGACGGTACATCTGCATAGCAGCAGAACCATTAGAAGCCATAGCGTTGGTTGAGAGGAAGAAGGTGTTACCATAGCCACCTGAAGCAATAACGACTGCATGAGCAAAGAAACGCTCGATACGGCCGGTGATCAGGTTACGAGCAATGATACCACGTGCACGCTCCTCACCATTCTCGTCCTTAATCATGACGATATCCAACATCTCGTGGCGGGTATACATCTTCACCTTGCCCTTACCGATCTGGCGGCTCAATGCGGAGTAAGCACCAAGAAGCAACTGTTGACCGGTCTGACCTTTAGCATAGAAAGTACGACTTACCTGCGCGCCACCGAATGAACGGTTGTCGAGCAATCCTCCGTATTCACGTGCAAAAGGAACACCTTGTGCTACGCACTGGTCGATGATATTGTTGCTGACCTCAGCAAGACGATAAACATTAGCCTCACGAGCACGATAGTCGCCACCCTTGATGGTGTCATAGTAGAGACGATAGACCGAGTCGCCATCGTTCTGGTAGTTCTTGGCTGCATTGATACCACCTTGTGCTGCAATAGAGTGCGCACGACGAGGTGAGTCCTGAATGCAGAAGTTAAGTACATTAAAGCCCATCTCTGCAAGCGAAGCTGCTGCCGATGCACCAGCCAAACCAGTACCGACTACAATGATGTCGATCTTACGTTTGTTGGCAGGGTTGACCAGTTTCTGATGGTCTTTGTAATTTGTCCATTTGTTCTCCAATGGACCTGCCGGAATCTTCGCCATTTCAGGCGTGATGATTCCTGTTTCTTTTTTTGTTGCCATTATTTATTGTATGTTTATTATCAATTAAATAGAGTATGACTGACTGCCAAAATAGAGATAGCCATGATGAGATAGTTCATCAGCACTGCTCCATCATTATCGTCTATCATCTGCAGTTTGCCTTTCTTCACGAGCACAGGATAGATGCCACAAAGAATAACCCCAAGTGCCATCAATACCGCTGCCCAGAACACGGCAATAGTACCCACCACAGCAGGCAAGGTCACGAAGTAGCCTACCACGATCAACAGTGTCTCAAACACCATCGACGCAACAAGCACTCCCTTGTCCCATGTATAGACTTTCTTGTCTCGAATGACGTACATCGCCGCATTCACCATGAACACAGCCAACATCAAGAGCATCACAGCCGCACTCAAGTAGCCCATCTCCTTGATAGGTAGCATTACGAAGAACACTGTCAACAACAGTATCACCTCACGGAAACTCTGCAGAAAGACAACCTTATTATTCATATCCATTCGTTTTTAAGTTCCTTAAGCACAAAGCATACCTACGCCCATTCCGAGGTAATAGAACACTACCACTGCGAAAGGCAAGATAACAAGCGACGCTACAACAGTGCCAATCACCTTGGTACGCTTCAGCCACTTGAGGTTGTTCCAGCCCAATGTCTGCAGTGCCGACCAAACGCCATGGTTGAGGTGAAGCCACAAGGCTACGAACCACAGCAGATACAGCACGCAGTACACTTGACCCCACACTGGAGTAGTGAACAACGCCTTCACATAAGCCGCACCGTTCTGCGGGTCAAAAGCACCCGTCTCGATACCGGTCAGCTCCGCAAACTGCATCTTAAACCAGAAGTTGTAAAAGTGAAGGATAAGGAATCCCAACACGCACGCACCAAGCACAAGCATGTTCTTCGACTCCCAATCAACGCCTTCCTGACGCGCTGACTCAGCGTAACGGTCATTGCCACGAGCATGACGGTTCTGAATCGTCAGGCAAATGGCGTAGAAGAAGTGAATAAATATCAGCAACGCCAATCCGAGCGTCCCGATAATTGCGTACCAGTTCGCTCCCAATACCGAGCAAATCCAGTTGTAGCCCTCCTCAGAGAACACCAAAACCACATTCATGCAGCCGTGGAATAGCAAGAAGAAGACCAACGCAAGGCCTGTAATGCTCATTACGAACTTACGACCAATAGATGAATCTGTTAACCACATAATTAAATAATAAAATTGATATTTTCAGTTAGTTATTATCTTATAATCACCCACTTAGCAACCATTCCGCACGCACTCAATCCGCAATCATTTCCCTATTCTCTCCGTCAAAATACCACACTAAACGAGTCAAAATACCCCACCCGATACGCCCCATTAACCCATCTACACTTTATGCCGCAAAGGTACAATTATTTCCATACATACGCAAACCCGCACCGCAATCCTTTCAATTTTCCGCTTTCACAACACTCTCCATGCCCTCTCCAACTACCTTCCAAACATCCTTCCCTATCTAACAACGAACCTACCTCTATCAACCGTCGAACACATCCCAAAATCACATCCCACCACCATAAAATTCCCTTCCCACTCTCCCAAAATTCACATCCCACTCGTCCCAAATTCACATCCCACTCGTCCCAAATTTACATCCCACTCGTCCCAAAATTCCCTCCCATCTTCCCCGAATTTGCCCCCACCCTGCCCCCTACTTGTCAGCGGGACGGGACGAGACAAACACGGTACATACACGGTAGATACACGGTAGATACAGCTTACCTTACGCTACTTTCTTAATACTTTTACCGTGATTTCACTATAATTATTAGCGCCTAAAAAAACTCCCTCCACAACATGAAATCAAGAACATAAAACCACCCACACGCGACCACCCACATACAATCCCGCACGCGCAACCAAAAACATAAGCGTAGCGAAAAAAATTTTCTCCCAACCCCATGGCATACACAATATTATTATTACCTTTGCAGTCCGAAAACTTAACCCTACAGGAAAGACCATGACGACCTCGTCGGCACATATTAACAACTTGATATATAGAACCTTCTATTATATCCGACACCTCCTCCGAGCACGAAACACCCTCGGTTATGGCGTCCATTCGCCTTTCCTTTACGACCTCATCCACTTCGTCATGTACGACGACAATGCCTACTACTGCTTCCGTCCAATCGAGCAAGAACGACAGCGGCTACTCGGTTCGACAAAGGTCCTCCAAGTCACCGACCTCGGCACAGGCACAAGCGGCAAGAGGTCCATCAGTCACATCGCACGGACATCTCTGAAGACTCCCCAAGAAGCACAGATGCTTTTCCGCATACTCAACGTGCTCAAGCCTCAGTGTGTCATAGAGTTAGGCACAAGTCTCGGCATCACAACCGCCTACTTAAGCAACGCCGCCCCGAAGGCACAGATACTCACCTTTGAAGGCTGCCCCAACATTGCGCAAGAGGCCGGTAACATATTCCAAAGACTACAACGACAGAACATAAAACAGTACATTGGCAACATCGACGACCAACTGCCAGAGGTACTCAAGGCACTCCAACAGCCTGTCGATGCCGCCTTCATCGATGCCAACCACCGCCACGATGCCACCTTGCACTATTTCCAACTCATCGCCGAACACTGCAACGAGCAAAGCATCATCATCTTTGATGACATACACGCCTCACGCAGCATGACGCAGGCATGGAACGAGATACAACAAGACCCACGGGTGCACACCTGTCTCGACTGTTTCCAACTCGGCATCGTGTTCTTCCGCGAACAACTACCTAAGAAAACCTATTACATGCACATATAATTATGAAGATTTACACCAAAACAGGCGACCACGGCCAGACATCACTCATTGGGGGACAGCGAGTTTCCAAAGGCGACCTCCGACTCGAGTGCTATGGTACTGCCGACGAACTCAACTCCTTCATCGGACTGTTACTCAGCAAGATAACTGAACATGAGTTAGCCGATATACTACTGAACATACAGAACAAACTATTCACCCTCGGTGCCTACCTTGCCGACCCCGATAACATAAGCAACAACAACGCAAAACCCGAGCAAAGCGCAAACGACGCAAACAACATAAACAACGGAATCTACTTGACAACCGCCGATGTCCACTACCTTGAGCAGTGCATCGACAACCTAAGCAAAGACCTACCGCCTTTGCGAGGATTCGTACTCCCCAGCGGCAACGAACGAATCGCACTTTGTCATGTCTGCCGAACCATCACACGACGACTCGAAAGAAACATCGTAAGACTACTCGAAAATAACACAATTGCGCCCGACAAAAACAACAAAAACTACGAAAACGACCCAAACAACACCCCCAACGCAAACAACGAAAACAGCGAAAACAACCCGAACAACCCCATAAACTGTTTGCAATATGTCAATCGGCTAAGTGATTTCTTTTTCATTTTATCACGTTTTGTGGGTCAAATTGACGGAAAAGAACTTTTTTTGTGGAAAAAATAAGAAAGTGCTTGGTTATATCACGAAAAAAAAATACCTTTGCGCGGTATTTTGAATATATCAGACTCTATAAACAATAACAACATGGTTTGGACATTAGAATTAGCGTCAAAGATTGAAGATGCACCATGGCCCGCTACCAAAGATGAGTTGCTGGATTACGCAATTCGGACAGGTGCACCTGCTGAAGTTATAGAGAACTTGCAAGAACTCGAAGACGAAGACGAAGTATACGAATCAATCGAAGATGTTTGGCCCGATTACCCAAGCAAGGACGACTTCTTCTTTAATGAAGATGAGTATTGATTCCGCAGGAGATGAGCCTCAATAAGCCCATCGAATGATTTTGGCATGAAGAAAAGATATATTGCACTACTGATCACACTCGCTTTTATATCCGCTATAAAAGCACAGTTCGATCCAACGATAGGACAATATATGTATATGCCAACAGCCTTCAATCCTGCAGCGGCAGGCGAAGGCGACCTGATGAAAGTGAGCGGATTACACAGAATGCAGTTTACGGGTATCGACAATGCACCTATGACTACATACTTCTCGTTCCAATCACCTTTCATCATCGGGAAGACAGCACATGGTGCAGGAGTGCGATTTATGAACGATAGATACGGACTCTTCACCAACCAAACACTCCACTTCGCCTACGCCTACCGGCAGAAGTTAGGCAAAGGATACTTGAGTGCAGGAGTCGACCTCGGATTCGTAAGCGTAGGCTTTAAGGGTGATAGCGTCAACCTATCGGAACTGCAAGGCTCTACCTACCATCAGTCTTCCGACGAAGTGGTACCGCTAACCAAAACAAGCGGAATGAACTTTGATATGGGATTAGGTGTTTATTACACATGCGAACAGTGGTTCGCCGGAATATCTTACTCTCATGTCACCGCACCTAAAATTGAGTGGAGCGAGTATACCACCATACGACTGCAAGGAACTATGTATATCGTAGGCGGATACAACTGGAAACTGAAGCATGCGCCAAAATGGGTATTGAAACCAAGTGCCATGATAATGACCGACTTCACCTCTTGGGACTGCAACATTACGATGCTATGCGAATATAAGGAGAAATACCGTTGGGGACTCGCATACCGAATCGGAAACAATGTGGGAGTGTTATTAGGAGTGGATATTATTACGGGACTAACATTAGGTTACACCTATGAATTGCCCACAAGCAAACTGTTATTGGAAAGTTATGGCTCGCACGAGATATATTTGGCGTATGGATTTAACATACTCAAACCGAAACGTGCCAACCGATATAAAAGTATACGATATTTATAATTATAGTGCAACATTATGAGACAAGTAAGCAAAGTAAGCAAATTGTCGCTTTTGACACTTACAATCCTCGCACTCGTTGGATGTAACAAACCTGCAGGCGAGTTGGTAGGCGTCGGATTAAAAGGTAATTTCAAAGAGGCTAACCCCTATGGTATGGTGTTTATCAAACAAGGGGCTTTCCTAATGGGTAGCAACACCCAAACTGCCATCTTCAATCAGCCAGATAACCAACTCATGGCTACCGTGAGTGCATTCTGGATGGACGAGACCGAGATTACCAACAACGAATATAAACAGTTCGTCTATTGGGTGCGCGACTCGATTGCTTACACCACCCTCATCGATGCAGGATATACCGAATATGCTAACATCGACGAAGAGTCTGAAGAAGAAGAGTACACCATCAACTGGAAGAAGAAACTCCCTTGGAACAGCCAAGACGAAGATATTAAAGAGGTACTCTCCTCCTTATATTATGGTGAGAGCCATGTCTTCAACACCAAGCTGTTGCACTATCGTTATAAATGGGTTAACTACGACGAGGCTGCCCTTGCTCGTAACCGTTACGATGTAGCCAAAGGTTGCTATCCTCCAGGTGCTTCGGTTCGAGTAGATACTGCTTGGGTTGACGAATTCAACGGTATACACGATAGTACTATCGTACGCCAACTGACCGAACCCGACGACCTCATCACCTCTATGATTATTAATGTATACCCCGATACCATGGTTTGGGTGCGTGACTTCCAATACTCCTACAACGAGCCTATGTTGCTTAAGTATTTCTCACACACCGGATTCTCTGACTATCCTGTTGTCGGTGTTACTTGGGATCAAGCCTATGCCTTCTGCAAATGGCGTACATCCTACTTCGAGAACAATAGCGGTATCGATGCTCAAGTATACCGTCTGCCGACAGAAGCTGAATGGGAGTATGCCGCTCGTGGCGGACGTAAGATGTCTACCTATCCTTGGGGTGGCAACTATGCACGTGACTCGAAAGGTTGCTTCTTAGCAAACTTCAAACCTTACAGAGGTAGTTATATGGACGATACCGGAGTAATGACTATGAAAGTCGCACAGTTCCGTCCTAACGACTTCGGTCTATTCGATATGGCAGGCAACGTGGCAGAATGGACAATGTCGGCATACAACTCTTCCTCCAATGCCTATGTCAACGACCTTAACCCATTACACCAGTACATGGCAAGGAAAGATGACCCGGACATCCTCAAACGCAAAGTCGTAAAAGGCGGCAGCTGGAAAGATATCTCCTACTACCTCCAATGCGGCACCAGAACCTATGAATATGAGTACGAGAGCCGTTCCTATATCGGATTCCGCTGCGTACGCTCCTTCATCGGCGAGAGATAAAAAGACAATACACACAACATTATATATTTAAGGTATATCTAACAACTTAGTAAATTTAAACAATAATGGCAAACAAAGAAAAAAGCGCTTTCATGCGTTGGTATGAGTCTTACAGCGGACAACGTGCTGTGGGTATTGTGTATAACATTGGTGCATCCGTGGTTATTATCGGTGCATTGTTCAAAATCCTTCACTGGCCAGGAGCAAGCCAAGTCTTGATGATCGGTATGTTCACCGAGGCATTCTTGTTCTTCATCGGCGTGCTCGAGAAACCACACCCTGTATATCACTGGGAAGACCTATTCCCTCAATTGCTTGGTCACGACTGCGAACCTACTATCATGGAAGCACACAAAGACCAACCAAGACCAAACTTCGTTGGTAACATTGGTAGCGAAGGTGGTGCCGTTGCTGGTGTAGCAGGTGGTGCTGTTGCAGGTGGTGCAGTAGCAAGCAAGAAAGATAGTGCTGCTATCCCTTCTATCGCAGAAGAAGACCTCAAGAACCTCAAAGAAGGTATCAATAAATTAGGTGACACCGCTGCACAATTGGCTTCGCTTGGTCAACTCGCAGAGAAAACTAACAATCTCTCTGCTAAGATGGAACTTGCAGGTAAGGCAGCAGAAGGCTTTGCCGCAACACAAGACTCACTTAAGTCAGCATCCGATGCTTTGAGCGGAAAGTACCAAGAACTCGGACAGTCGTATCAAGGTGTCGTAAGCGATATGGAGAACATCTCGAAGCATGTAAAAGAGTATGGCAAAGGTGTTGAAGCGGTTAATGCTCAACTCGGTTCTCTCAATGCTGTATACGAACTGCAACTAAAGAACATCCAAGAGCAAGCCGATACTATCAAAGCTCAAACGGCTAAGATAGCTCAAGTAAGCGGTAGCGTTGATAAGATGTGCGGTGAGGCTAACCAAGCACAAGAGGCTTCCGCTGCTTACCTAGCTGCACAACAAAAATTGGTATCACAAATATCTGATCTGAACCAAGTTTACGGAAATATGTTATCCGCCCTCAACTAATATAATAACAGCGTAATTAATAACAATTAAATGAATTAGTACGTTATGGGAGGAGCGAAAAACTGTCCGGAAACCCCGAGACAAAAGATGATTGGTATGATGTATTTGGTGCTGACAGCCATGTTGGCATTGAACGTCAGTACCGATATATTGAACGGCTTCAAGTTGGTTGATGATAGTTTGCACTCAACCATTGAAGCCTCAGAGACACGAAACGCAAACTTATACGACGACTTCCAGTTCGCATACAACCAGAACCCTACAAAGATGGAGGAGTCTTGGAAAAACGCACAAGAACTGAAGGCTAAGTCCGATAGTTTGTATAACTACATTCAGAACTTCAAGTATCAGATCGTAGTCTTAGCCGATGGTAAAAAGGCTGACCCTAATGCTCGTGAGATTGAAGGTAATAGTAACTTGGATGTAACAGGACAATACGCAATGGTATCGACCGATCCTCGTACTGGTAAGACCAATGGCGAGATGCTGCGACTCTATATCGAAGGATATCGTGAGTTCCTTAAAGGACTCGTTGAAGGCGATTCCGTAACGCAATCGTCTATCGATAGTATGTTCGATACACCAAATGGTAAGAACCACGATGGCGATGAGATATCATGGGAAGCATCTATCTTTGAGGGTATGCCTGTGGGTGCATCTGTCACTATCTTGACAAAGTTACAGAACGATATTCGTACTACCGAAGGTGAGATGGTGCAAATGTTGCAAGGCATGAGTGATGCAAGTGACTTCCGTGTAAACAGTCTCGAAGCACTTGTCATTCCGGCATCTACCTACGTAATGCGCGGTGGTAAGTACCAAGCACAGATTGTATTGTCGGCTGTCGACTCCACTAAGAAACCTATCTACTATGTCAACTCCAACCAATTAGGAGAAGATGGCGTATACGAAGTAGGTTGCGGTAGTACCGGTACCTTTAAGTACTCGGGAGAACTTCGTTTGCCTAAGCACGATGGTACAGAGATACGCTTGCCGTTCGAGAGTTCATATAGTGTAGGAGAACCTTCTGTTACAATATCGAACACCGACCTCAACATCATGTATCGTGATTACCAGAACAAGTTCTCAATCTCCGTTCCTGGTATATCGAATGATAAGATCCGTGTCTCAGTTACGGGTGCTACATCCTCTCAACAGAAGGGATTGTGGATAATAAAGCCTAGTGCAGGTAGCAAGCAGGTAACTATTGCCGTTCAAGCCGAATTAGATGGCCGTTGGCAATCAATGGGTGAGAAAGCATACCGTGTAAAGGAACTGCCTAAACCAGGTGCTTTCTTCAAGAGTGGTGCTACCGAATACCAAGAGGGTAAAGTGGCTCGTAATGCCTTGCTCAATAAGGATGCTACTATCATCGCAAGCTACGGTCCAGAAGGATTGCTCGACTTGCCATTTACAATAACCTCGTTCCAGTTGCAAACACCTGTGGGAACCTCACAAGCAAAGGGTAACAAGTTTAGCGCACAGCAAAGAGCGCAACTTGAGAAACTGAAACAAGGCGCTGTAATCAACATTGTCGATATCCGTGCTAAAGGTCCTGAAGGCAAAGAAGTTCGCTTGCGTGGTATACCTTTGACCCTGAATTGATGATATAAAGCGAAACCTTAGAAAGGAATAAAACATAATAGTATGAAAAAAATAAGTGTTTTGGTAATCTTATTGTTTGCTATGCTCACTGCTACGAATGCACAGCACCCTATCAATCCTTACTTTGATAGTAAAGGTGCGGTAATGTTTGAGACAGCCGAGCTCAATGATGCAGCAGACACATTGATGAGTGTATTTCACCGTCGAGACGATGTAGTGTATTCACGTATTGTGTATCGTATCATCGATATGCGATACAAACAGAACTATCAGCTCTACTTCCCTACAAGATACGATGACCCTGAGTATCGTAATCTGCTGAAGGTTATAGTAGATGCTATGGTTGACGGTCTGCCTGTATATCGTAAAGCGCAGGACAAGATCAAGCCTACCTTTACGAACCAAAACATCATACCGAAGAGTGAGATACCGACTCTGTTCTTGATCGATGACCCTACGGCAGACTACTCTGACGATACTTGTCACTACAATCCAGAGTGTTCGGACGCTATGCTCTTGCACTACGATTCGATCAACGACAAGATGTCGTTCCACTTCTATCCTTTCGAGGGCTTTGTTCGTAACCAATTGAAGTACCTCATCCAGGAAGAGATATTCTTTGACAAGCACTACTCGCGTCTTTACTCAAAGATTATCGGTATCGCTCCTATGCAGTCGGACAAGATTCAGTCAGACAATCCTGACAATCTAATGCAGGCAGTGCAAGAGTCGATGTTGTTCTGGATAGCATTCGATGAACTGAGACCATACCTTGCAAAGCAGTATCTCATCCCACAGCAGAACGATACTAAGCGTGTTACTTACGATGAGTTCTTTGCAAAGAAGCTGTACACCTCCTATCTCATTGGGGATAGCAATATGTACGACCGTATGATCTTATCGTATGCTAAGAGCGAGCAAGAGATTAAGAAAGAGCAACAGCGTATATTCGACGAACTTCTAAACTTCGAGCAAGACCTTTGGGAGTACTAAGTCGGAAAACAATACGAGTATAGCTTTAGAATTAGGTGTTGCCTTTTTGTGTAGCACCTAATTCTTGAGCGTTTATAATGGATTGTATCGCAGATTATAAAGGGGTTGTAAGTGAATTGTACGGGAATGGTAAGTGGAGTATAAGTGGATTGTAAGTTGAATATAAGTGGAATATTAGATAGCCTATGAAAAGACACTATTTTTGGAATATGTATTTGACCACCGCAGTGAGCATTGTGTTAATGCTTTTCTTCGTGGGGGTTGAGGTGGTGCTAATGCTATCACTGCATAACTTTATACATACTACCAAGGAGAATATGACTATCACGGCGGTATTGGCAGAGAGTGCCGACTCCACCGAAGTGGCACGTGTAGGCAACTTGCTCGACATTGCTCCTTTCACCAAAGACTACCACTACATTACCAAAGACGATGCGCTAAAGCAGCACATACAAAACCTTGGTGAGGACCCAACGGCTTTCTTAGGATATAACCCGTTATCGGCTTCGTATGAGATACATCTCACTGCAGAGAATGTACAGATTGACAGTATCAAGCATATCGAGAAGATACTGACATCGTTCCCTGCGGTAGAGCGAGTGGCTTACCAAGAGGACCTGATCGATATCCTGAACAATAACATTGGCAAGATATCTATTATCCTACTCTCGATGGCACTCATCCTACTGTTTATTGCCATAGCACTTATTGTGAACACTATCCGACTTAATATCTATTCTCGTCGGTTCCTTATCAACACAATGAAGTTGGTCGGAGCAACGCCTTGGGTTATCAAAGCGCCTATTGTAAAGAAGAATGTCGGTATAGGAGCGATAGCCAGTGTGGTAGCGTTGGGACTGATAGCGTTAATGATCTGGTACTGCTACCAATATATGCAGATACGCTTCTTTGCGCTTGACGTGAAGAACATCGCTATTGTGGTGTTGTCGGTCTTCTTCTTTGGACTGCTCACCACTTTCTCGGCGTCTTGCTTCGCCGTTAACAAGTACATTCGTACTCGAACGAACGACTTGTACTATATCTAACAGAACGATTAACCAATCAATCCCTTTGATTATGAAATACAATCTGCCAAAGTTAAACAGCATACTGATTGTCGTATTCTTTATCATCACTATTGTAGGCTTTGCCCTAATGGTAGGCGAACCCAGTGGGGCTACTGAGTATAACCCTGACATATTCTCGGTAAGGCGTGTGACAATAGGACCGATGATAGCCTTCTTCGGCTTCATCGGCATAATTTTTGCAATACTGTTTAACCCCAAGAAGAAAAAGATTGACGATAATACGCCTACCAAACAATGAACGCATTAGAAGCACTTATACTCGGAATCATTCAAGGACTGACAGAGTTTCTGCCTGTCAGTAGCAGCGGTCACTTAGAGATCGGGCAAGCCTTGCTTGGAACAAGCGGCGAGGAAAACCTTACCTTCGCTATCATTGTTCATGTGGCTACTGTACTTTCCACCATCGTTGTACTATGGAAAGAGGTAGTCTGGTTACTGAAAGGCGACTTCTCTACTCTGAAATGGAACAGCGAAAAAGACTATACCGCTAAGATTCTTATCTCGATGATACCTATCTTCTTTGTTGGTGTGTTTGCCAAAGACTATGTAGAGGAACTGTTTGGCAACGGGCTGTTGCTTGTCGGCATCTGCCTTATCATCACGGCATGTTTACTATCGCTGAGCGAATATATATGCAAACGGAGAGAGAAGCAAGCGAATAGCGGCGAGGAAGTAGGACGGGAAGTTACCTATAAGGATGCCATTATTATAGGGTTGTCGCAAGCCGTAGCCATCCTGCCTGGTCTATCTCGTTCGGGTACGACCATCGCTACGGGGCTTCTCTGTGGCGTAAAGAAAAGCGCTGTAGCACAGTTCTCTTTCCTAATGGTATTGATTCCGATATTAGGAGAGGCATTGCTTGATACTATCGACTATATCCAAGCACCAGAGGCAGTCACTGCGTTACCTATCTCTTCACTGATAGTAGGTTTCGTAGCCGCTTTTGTAACGGGATGCCTTGCCTGCAAGTTCATGATAGGTATAGTAAAGAAGCAGAAGCTTGTATGGTTTGCACTATACTGCTTGGTAGTAGGTTTGTTCTCTGTCATCTATAGTTTCGTTGCCTAAAGACTGAAGATGGACTTTGTAGAGGGAGAGATATTGTCGTTCGATAAGCCATACCAATGGACTTCGTTCGACATTGTAGGGAAGGTGCGATGGATGATATGCAACAAGTTAGGCATCAAGAAACTAAAAGTGGGGCATGCGGGTACATTAGACCCATTGGCTACGGGTGTAGTAGTGATATGCACGGGTCATTGCACGAAGCGGATTGATGAACTGCAGGCACACGAAAAGGAATATATAGCTACGCTACAGTTAGGTGCAACTACGCCTAGTTATGACTTAGAGAAACCTATTGATAACACATACACAACAGACCACATCACGGAGGCATTGGTTGCCGAAACGCTGAAGTCCTTTGAGGGACATATATGGCAAACGCCACCTATGTTTTCTGCTGTCAAGATAAATGGTAAGCGGGCTTACGACTATGCGCGCAAGGGAGAGTCGGCGGAAATCAAGCCTAAGCAGATTACTATCCAAGAGATAGAGCTGCTATCGTTTGACCCAACGACGATGTTGCTGCGAATAAGAGTCCGGTGCTCGAAAGGGACTTATATCCGTGCCTTGGCGCGAGACATAGGTGAGGCACTCCACTCGGGTGCTTATCTCACGGAGTTGCGACGCACTCGCGTGGGAGACTACCGGGTGGAAGACAGTCTAACCCTTGAGCAGTTTGAAGCGATTCTCAATAGTAGTGCGCTGCCACAATAATAACGATAATACTAACTCCTGCCTTGTGCAGTATATAAAAGATAAAACCAGAATCTATGAAGCTATCTCAGTTTAAGTTCCATTTACCGGAAGAATTAATTGCTCAGTACCCTGCTCCGTTCCGTGACGAAGCGCAAATGCTCGTG
This sequence comes from uncultured Bacteroides sp., assembly GCA_964398075.1. Taxonomy (GTDB): domain Bacteria; phylum Bacteroidota; class Bacteroidia; order Bacteroidales; family Paludibacteraceae; genus Colicola. The sequence goes on from CAYNMA010000027.1 coordinate 18,848, forward strand.
TTACACCGAAAGACAGGCGAGATAGAGTTTAAGACTATCCAAGAGATGCTCGACTATTTCAGTGAGGGCGACTATTTCATATTCAACGATACGAAGGTGTTCCCTGCACGTTTGTATGGTCATAAAGAGCGCACGGGTGCAACTATCGAAGTGTTCTTACTTCGTGAATTGAATCATGAGAACCGCTATTGGGACGTGATAGTAGACCCTGCCCGTAAGATTCGTATCGGCAATAAGATCTACTTCGACGAGGATAATACCATTGTAGCCGAAGTGATCGACAACACCACCTCGCGTGGTCGTACACTGCGTTTCCTCACTGACTATTCGCCTGAGGAGTTCCGTAAGAAACTGTTCGAGTTGGGTGAGACACCGTTACCTAAGTATATCAAGCGAGATAAGGAGAACCCCGACCCGCGTGATAAAGAGGATGTAAATCGCTACCAGACTCTCTTTGCAAAGAATGTGGGAGCCGTTGCTGTACCTGCATCGGGACTCCACTTCTCTAAGTCGATCTTAAAGCGAATGGAGATACGCGGTATCGGTTCAGAGTTTATCACCTCGCACATTGGTTTGGGTGTATTCCGTTCGATTGATGTAGAGGACCTGAGCAAGCATAAGATGGACTCCGAGCAGATAGAGATATCGCAACAAGTCGTTAACACTATCGAGCGCTTACACCAAGAGAAGAAGCGCATCTGCGCTATTGGATCGGATGTGATGCGAGCCTTAGAGGCTGTTGCCGGCACAGACGGACACATCAAGAGTTATTCGGGATGGATCAACAAGTTTATTGCTCCTCCTTACGACTTCACTGTTGCTAACTGTATGTTGGCTAACCTCTATATGCCTCAATCGACGCAACTCATTATGGTAGCCACTTTTGGAGGCTACGAGAATGTGATGCATGCCTACGACGAGGCCATTAAGCATGGGTTGCACTTCGGTGACTACGGAGACGCCATGCTTATCGTTGACTAAATGAACAGACTATAAAAATACTATATGCCGCCAAAGAGACCACATCGTCCTGATAAGGAAATAAAAGCCGAGAGGACTTCTTCTGCATCAACTGAGAAGAAGTCATTCCTTGAGATTGTTACGAGTAAGCAATTCACAGCCATTGTTGGAGTACTCGCTATCTTGTTCGGTGCTTATGCTACCGTTGCTTTCATCTCCTTTTTCTTTACAGGTAATGCGGATTGCTCTATCTTGGAACAGGAATACCCTACCCGCCGTGCGTTAAGGGATGCTATACAAAACATTACCGGATTGGAAGGCGCATTGTTAGCACGCTTCCTCGTGAATGGTTGCTTTGGTATAGCCTCAGCCGGTATCTTATTCTTGATCATCTTCTTTGGATTGTATCTTACTCATGCCGTTGAATGTACAAAGAAACTACGGATTCTCTTGCACACTATATTCTGGATACTCTGGACGAGTTTCTTCCTTGGGTTTATCCAAGTAGCGATTGGCATTGATAGTGGTCTTTATATCGGAGGCAGGTGTGGTTATTTGATTAGCGATTGGCTTATATCGTACATTGAGGTCTTTGGCACATTGCTTATTGTGCTCGGTTCTCTGTTGATATTCCTCATAGCCACCAACGAGAATACTATTCCTACACTCAAGCGTATTGGACTGACTATAGCATCGTGGTTCAAGCGTCGGAAGAAGGGAGCGGCAACGGAGGATGGTACGGAATCTGCGGATGGTGCAAACGAAGAAGGTGACGACACGATGGGTAGTGGCGATACTGACGATGATATCACCATTGTAGATCCATCTACCGAAGACCCTACGGGGCAAGAGATAGGATTGGTTATCACCAATGAGGGTGATGAACAGGGGTCGACTGACGAGGGCGATGATTTCCAAGAAGACTCTAAGGAGGATACACCTTCGGAGAATTCGAGTAACGGAGAGGATATACCCCTCACAGTTAATCCGCCTGCTACTAATGACGTAACAGATAAAGATAAGACGCCTGAGGATATACTATCTCAATTGGGTCCTTATGACCCCCGTAAGGACTTGTCGCAGTATCAGTTTCCGAGTCTTAGTTTGCTTAAGACTTATGACAACGACATTGCGCCTATCATCGACCGTGATGAGCAGAATGCGAATAAGAACCGCATTGTCAATGCCTTAAAGAGTTATGGCATAGAGATAAAGAGTATCTCGGCAACGGTTGGTCCGACGGTAACGCTTTACGAGATTGTCCCTAAGGAAGGCATTAAGTTATCCCGAATTAAGAGTATTGAAGACGATATCATGATGTGTCTTGCCGCTGAAGGTATCCGTATCATAGCGCCAATGCCAGGTAAAGGTACGGTAGGTATAGAAGTGCCTAACAAGACGCCACAGACAGTCAGTATGCACTCTGTGATAGCCAGTAAGTTGTTCCAAGAGAACAAGAAGATGAAGTTACCGGTTGCAATAGGCAAGACTATCACCAATGAGATCTTCATGTTCGATTTGGCAAAGACTCCTCACTTGTTGGTAGCGGGTGCGACGGGACAAGGAAAATCGGTTGCTATCAATGCCATTATCACTTCCCTACTCTACAAGAAGCATCCAGCGGAGTTGAAGTTTGTATTGGTTGACCCTAAGATGGTGGAATTCTACCCCTATAAGGCACTTAGCAAGCACTATCTTGCAGCCCCGCCTGATGTAGAGGAGAAAGACATAGTTATCACCGACTGCGAGAAGGTGATCAATACTCTCAACTCGCTTGTTCTTGAGATGGAGAACCGCTATCGGTTGCTTATGGATGCGGGTGTACGAACGCTTGAGGAATACAACGAAAGGTTTATCAATCGTCATTTGAACCCTGAGAAGATAGTAGGGGACGGACTTCATCACCGTTTTCTACCGTATATCGTTATCATCATCGATGAGTATGGTGACTTCATCATGCAGTCTGGCAAGCAAGTAGAGATGCCAATTGCTCGTATCACCCAAAAGGCGCGTGCGGTGGGTATGCACATGATATTGGCTACGCAACGTCCATCGGTAAACATTGTGACGGGTGTTATCAAGGCGAACATCCCTACTCGTATTGCACTGCGTACGCAATCGGTTATCGACTCTCGTACGGTGCTTGATACGAAGGGTGCAGAGCACTTGATTGGTCGTGGCGATATGCTTTATTCAGGCAATAGCAACATAACGCGTATCCAATGTGCTTTTGTCGACACTCCTGAGGTGGATGCAATAGTAGCGCATATTAAATCACAACAGAGTTATACGGAGCCTTATCAGTTGCCTGAGTATATCCCAGAGGGTTCAGAAGAACCCGTTCCAGGATCGGTAGACATGAAGCGTCTCGATCCTATGTTTGCCGATGTAGCACGTTATGTAGTCCGTAAACAGGAAGGTTCAACGAGTAAGTTGCAGCGTGCATTTGAGATTGGTTATAACCGTGCCGGTAAGTTGTCAGACCAATTAGAGGCAGCCGGTATTGTTGGGCCGAACAAAGGTCCAAAGGGGCGTGATGTATTGATACAGGATGAGTTGACTTTGGAACAGAAATTGCAGGAGTTAGGTTTAGCATGAGACAACCGAATAACCTAACATTATCATTCCTACAGCGAGCCTACCGCAGGGTATTAAGCACAGTGTGCTTAGGGGCATTAGCAGTATGTACATACGCTACTACTCTCGATGTCTTTCTTTCGAACATCGAGAAGCGCACCTTGCAGTCGGATTTCACAATCACTATCACCGAGGACGCCACGCAACCGATGAACTATACGGGTAGTCTCTGCATGCGTGGTCAGTGCTTTTGGCTTTCGATGTTCGACACAGAAGCCGCTTTCGATGGTAGTACGCTCTATCTCTATAGCAGTTCGACGGATGAGTTGACGCTCTCTACGCCTACTAAGCAAGAGTTGATGGAGGCAAATCCTTTTCTCTATGCCCAAGCGTTGAAGCAGGTATGCACTATCACAGAACGTGCTGCGAAAGACCCACAACAGACGACCGTTGTGCTCACGCCGAAGGATGCGCATTCGGAGATTCAACGTTTTATGATCCGCTTGAAGCGCATCGAAGGGAGTGGCGAACAGAGTGTCTATCTGCCTCTCTCTATTGAGATAAAAGAAGGGAAGCGGGTTACGACCTTGACGCTTAAGCAACCTAAATACCTAACCACATCTTGTGCATTCCGATTGGAATACCCTGATGCTTTTCAGAACGACTTGCGATAACATATAGAAAAGAATAGAAACAATGCATACCCCTTGTCTTATAATCGGTTCGGGTCCTGCAGGATATACTGCAGCCATCTATGCCTCGCGTGCTAATCTCTCTCCGGTGCTCATTGAAGGAGCGCAGGTAGGCGGACAACTTATGATAACGACTGAGGTCGAGAACTTTCCTGGTTACCCAGACGGCGTAGAGCCTTTCCAGATGATGGAGGATATGCGTAGGCAGGCTGAGCGTTTTGGAACGCAGTTTGTTGCGAGCGTAGTGACTCGGGTAGACTTCTCTTGCAGTCCGAAGAAGGTATGGTTAGAGGACAACACGGTTTACGAAGCCGACAGTGTGATCATTGCAACGGGTGCAAGCGCTAAGTTCTTAGGTATAGCATCGGAAGAGGATTATCGCGGCAAAGGTGTATCGGCGTGCGCCACTTGTGATGGGTTCTTCTATCGTAATAAGACGGTGGCTGTAGTGGGTGGTGGAGATACTGCCTGCGAGGAAGCGTCGTATCTGGCACGGTTGTGCAAGAAAGTGTATATGATTGTGCGCAAGCCATATCTGCGTGCTTCGGAGATCATGCAACAACGGGTGCTGACTAATCCCAAGATAGAAGTGCTATTTGAGCATAACACTATTCGTTTGACAGGCGAGGACAAGGTGGAGGGTGCGGACTTGGTATATCGAAAGGGCGAGAAGGATGAGCAACTCGTACATATTGATATCGACGGGTTCTTCCTTGCCATAGGTCACCGTCCTAACACCGATCTCTTTGCGGATTATCTGAAGCGAGATAATGAGGGTTATATCTTGACGGAAGGCGATAGTCCACGGACCAATATCGCAGGCGTATATGCAGCAGGAGACTGCGCTGACCCTCACTATCGTCAAGCCATCGTAGCGGCAGGGAGCGGTTGCAAGGCAGCCATCGAAGCCGACAGGTATCTCAAGTCGTTGTAGTGAGGTATTGAGGGCGGCGGATTGCGCATTTACTTTTCTAAGTCAATTTCTAATGCTTTTGAGGTAAATCGGGGCATTTTTGGCCCTTTTAAGGGGTTGTATGGGTAGCGTGAGGGTAGCCTATCCCTTCGATATCCCTTCGATATCCCTTCGATAAAGTTGGTACTTGGGATATTGACATATTCCTTTAAGTTTTAGGGGTGTTGGCTTTTAGATTTGGGAGCGGATGGGGTTTCCTTGCCACGGCGTGGCAGAGAAATAAAGAGAAAGGGATAATTAACAATTAACAATTAACAATTAACAATTAACAGCAGAGCGGATACAAACGGGTCTTGCGACCCGAACGACACG
>CAYNMA010000028.1:0-24257 GCA_964398075.1 uncultured Bacteroides sp.
GCATACCGTGCTTGGGGACGCGGGCGCCTCGCCCGCGGGATAGATACCACGATTGTGGAGACGACGATTGTGGAGACGACACGTCCCCGTGTCGTCCGGGCGGAACGCCCGTTTGACCATACCATGCAGTCTCCCCGCCGTAGAGACGGTATTCCATACCGTCTCTCAAACTCAAGAAACTAAACCATCTATCCCATCTATCCCCTCAAGCCTCCCTCTTTCTTTTAATTTCTGTTGCCACGCAGTGGCAACCATTTCTTTTTATTTCTCTGCCGCCCAGCGGCAAGGAAAAATCCCCCCCCCCCCCCCCCACACACACCCGCCAAGGAAAAACACCCACTTTGGAACATTTTCTGTAATTTTCGAACCTATTAATGCTTTTGTCCTTTTTCTCAATTTTTCGTGAGCACGCAGTGCAAGCAGGAAATCAAAAACGCACGCAGTGCGAGCAGGAAACCAATCCCCCACCCAGTGCAAAGGAAACCAAGCACGCAGTGAGAGCAGGAAACAAAAAAACTCGAGCAGGAAACAAAATCCACCTCCAAGAAAATCGCACTTTTCCACAAAAAACAACTTTTTTACGACAAAAAGTAACTTTTTTCGCAAAAAAGTGTACGGAATAACAAATTATATCGTACCTTTGCAGCGTGCAAATATGCCCTCAGCCTCGTTTGGTACACGCGGCTGTTGTATGAAATGTGTTGTATATTATTGATTGTGTTATAATTAGGTATTAGTGCGTATGAGAAAATTATACTCTCTGAGACTGTTTTGCTTACTTATTTTCGCTTCCGTCGCTTTGTACATCTCCGCACAAACCACGGCAGCCACTGCTCCATACTTCTGCGGCTTCGAAGATGCTACCGAGAACGCCAACTGGGTACTCAACCCTGGTCTGCCCGCTGTCATCAACCATGCCAAATTCGTCAATAAGTGGACTATCGGTACAGCCGCTAAGAAACAGGGCTACCACGGACTCTATGTCTGCAAGAACAACGATGCTACCCTCTCTTCCTACGCCGAGTCCGCCGAGTGTACCTTTGCCTACCGTGAGTTCCGACTCGCTGCCGGCACCTACGACCTCACCTTCTCTTGGCGCTGCCTCGGCGAAGTCAATGCCGACGAGATCATCGTCTATTGGATGCCAGCGAGTGTTGCAACTAATGGTAGTCTGCAGGCTGCCGAACAAGGTGCCCTGCGACCTTACAAACTAACGCTCACCACGGGCGTCGCATCCGACTCCCTCCAAGGCTCTTCTGCATGGAAGTTCGCCAAGGGTACGGTCCGTGTCAGTGCCACCAAGGCCAACCAAAACTACAAACTCGTCTTCGCTTGGCGTAATAATGCATCCCGCACCTACAACCCTGGCGGATGTATCGATAATGTCCAACTCGCTAAGCAACCCCTCGCTTCCGACTGTAACCAGATACCTACCAACCTCTTGGTCAACAATAACAACGCTGCCAATACTGTCACTATCACATGGTCTGGCACGCGTGGCAATACCTACGATGTCTACTATTGGATGGATAGCTCCGGCGAGACCGACTCTATCACCGGTCTCACCAGCACCTCTTGCACTATCAACACCGCCAACATGAACACCGGTATCTACACCGTTTGGGTGCGTTCTGTATGCCCCGATGGCACACCCAGTCTCTTTGCCGAGGCTTCCGGTATAAAGATTGTCGGTAAGATAAACAGCCTATCAAGCGCCTGCCCTGAGGTGTCCATACCTTATAACTCGATATCCAAAGAGGGTATGAAAGTGGTGAAACTCAGTTGCTCCGACAATGGCAACTTCTTTTTGAAAGCCAATGCCGTTAGTTCCGGTGGTAGTATCGCCGGTTATATGGTCGAAGAGATACCCTATGCACCTCCTTTCGCCTTCAATGCCGGTACGCCTTTCCAGGTAAACGGTGGTTGGAAAGATGATATATGGAGCGATGTAGTGCAATTGCCGTTCAGCTTCTGCTTCTTCGATGGTGTCTACAACCAAGCCCAAGTAGGTGCTAACGGTATCATCACCTTCGACGCCACCCACACACCTGGTAGTTTCTGTAAATGGAGACTTACCGAGGAGTCTGATATACCAAACACCAGTTTCGAGTATAAGAACAGTATCTTTGGTGTCTATGAGGATGCCCACATGGGTAAACTGCAAGGCAATGGCGGTATGTACTTCGGCGTCTTAGGCGAATACCCTTGCCGTACCTTCACCGCCTCGTGGTACGATGCACCGTCCTTCAGTTGCTTGGATCTGAAGAACACCTACCAAATCGTGCTTTACGAAGGAACCAATGTCATCGATGTCTATGTCAAACAACGTCTGCGCTGCGACCATTGGAACGATGGCATAGGTATCATTGGTGTCATCAATGCCGATGGTACCGATGGTGTGGCTGCCCCTGGTCGAAACAAGTCCGATAGTTGGGAAGTAACCGAGGCTGCCTCCGAGGCATGGCGTTTCATACCCCTCTCTACCCCTACCTACGAGATCACTTGGTATCAAGGCGTCGGTTTCGATGGGCCTGTCATCGGTAAGTCCGATAGCGTCTGGCTTTCACAAACGGAGGGCAAGAGCCAAGATACCGTCACCGTCCGCATGCAGTTCTCCGCTTGTAACGGCGATTACTTCGACCTGGCCGACACCGCTATCATACAATACCCCGTAGTCGACTCGCTCGACCTCCTCGAAGTACGGCTCTGCCAAGGCGAGACCTACCAAGATAAGTACATCAAGACCGACTCTATCGGCTACCACGAGGTCGTACTCAAAGACGTCGATGGATGCGACTCCTTAGTATACCGACTCAATCTACAAGAGTATGAGACCCTCCAAGAGACCTTCGACACCACCGTCTGCTATGGTGAGTCTCTCGCTTGGGGTACAACCACCTATTCCAAGACAGGTACCTATACCTACCGTGAACGCTACCACGCTGGCTGCGATAGTGTGGTGCAGACCATCAACCTCACCGTACTGCCTAAGATCAACTACTCCATCACCTCCGTGGATGCTGTCACCGGACCTACCTCCGGCGCCATCAACCTCTCCATGCAAGACCCGTCATACTATTATACGGTCAATGGCGTGAAGAACGGCGCACTGAATAACCTCACCGTAGGTACCTACGAACTGGTGGTATACAACCAACACGGCTGCTCCACGGCTCCCGAACAGGTGACTATCGCCACCGAGTGCCTCGATGCCGAACTGCTTCTCCCGCTCGAGATGATATGTGCCGATGCACCAAGTTTCGTAGTGCCGTTCAGCAAACATGCAGGCTATGCACCGTCCTATTCCATCACCTTCTCTGCCGAGGCGCAGAACGCTGGCTTCAAGAATATTGTTAAGCAAGAAAACATCGACTATAACGAGTCAGGCGATGCCGAGATCGTAGTGCCTATCCCCTCTAAGGTACGACCAGGCTACTATTCCGCTACCCTTACCCTGCACGACCTCAACTGCGATGCCGCACTCTTCCCATTCGACTTCGCAGTCTACTATCCTTCCTCCATCATCGCACAGAAATGGGACGATGTACTCGGCGTGCTGAATACCAGTGGATTCAAGTTCTCCGCTTACCAATGGACCAAGAACGATGTGCCTATCGAAGGTGCCAACAGTTCGTACTACTACCTCGGCGAGAACGATGTCTTCCAAACCGGTGATATGTACCAAGTGCTGCTGACCCGTGTGGGCGAGAAAACGGCTGTACCTACCTGCCCGTTCTACCCCGAGGTGAACGCTACACAGTCCGTCATGCCTACCGTCTCGCAAGATGCTACCTCTTGGACAGTCAACGCCCCTGGTATCGAGAACGCTGTCGTCACCGTGTTCAATGCTATGGGTCTGCCTATCCTCCAAGAGACCATGACCGGCGGCAGCCTGTCTATCAACAAACCCGCACAAGCCGGACTCTATTTGATCGACATACAACCACAAGGAGATGGCAAACAAACCACCCTCCGTGCTATGAGATAAACAAAATAAACAAAACAATAGCGGGGTATATAGAGATACCCCATAACCATTTTATTCACTTAATTATTTATGCCTATGAAAGGTTTATATTCTTCGTTGGCATCGAAAAAGAAATGTTGGGTATTAAGTCTGTTTTTGCTATTGACAATCTCGTTCGCAAAAGCCGATTGTGATACACCTACAGGACTATCGGTAGTCAACCTCAGTACCAATGCTGCAACCTTATCTTGGACACAACCTAACCCAGGTTCTCAGATGCAATACGACTATGTCGTATCGTCAAACGAGGTTACCTCTGCCAACTGGTCGTCCTATTCTGCTTCTACAGCAGGAGTTGTGGCGTATGGTGCAAAAGTGGCGTTGGATCTAACGCAGTTGGACATATCCGGTTTGCAGGCTGCTACAAAGTATTATGTACTGCTGCGCCAAAACTGTGAATGGAACTATGCGGAAACATCCGAATGGGTAACAGCCTCATTCAGCACCCTGTGCGAGTCGGCGGCATTGGCCTCCTTTACCGACACGGTGAAGTTTGACTCAAATGTGCTCCCATCTTGTTGGTTAGGAGCAGGGGAGACATTGCCTGTCTTGCAAAACTCCTACAAGTATGGCTCTACGGGCTACGCTGTGAAGTTGCAGAACTCCATTTCTGCCACTCCAATGCTCGTCTCACCAGTCATTCAAGGAGCATCCTCTGCTTCAGAGATAGTGTTCCGTGCCTACTCATCCTCTGGCAAACAACCATTCAAAGTGTCTGTGGCTGGGTTGAATAACGGTAGCCTGGATTTCTCTTCAGGTCTTATACCTATCTACGAAGACTCTACGGTTGCTGGACAGTGGATCGAGTATGTCGTGAACGATAAAGATGGCTTCTTCTCCGATGGTTATGTGTATGTCATCTCTGTCGACGCAGGTAATGCGGCTACAGTCTATGTAGATAATATCATCATCCGTGAACTTTCCACTTGCCCACGACCCTCTGCTGTTACCGTAAGTAACATCACCGAGAGTGCCGCTACCTTCGCTTGGACCGAGAACGGCTTCGCTACCGCTTGGATACTCGAATTCACACCCGATGGTGGAGAGGCGTTCACCATCGATGCTGACGCTAATCCGTTTACCTACTCTTCCTTAGAGCAGAACAAAAACTATACGGTTCGGGTAAAAGCCAACTGTGGCGACTCCCAGAGCGACTACTGCTCCGTCACCTCGTCCTTTAAGACCGACTGCGGTATAAAAACGCTCCCGTTCTCCGAGAACTTCAATAGTTATACTATTGGTAATACCCCTGACTGCTTCACAACCTATGCTTCTGGTAGTAGCTCGGCTACGGTGGCTACTGTTTACAGTTCAAGTTCAAGTTCAACATGTCTTAAACTGAATCAGTATTATTCAACTGGTGTACCAGTCTATGCCGTGCTGCCACAGTTCAATACGGAGGTAAACAAACTGAGAGCTCAGTTTAAGTATAGATATGAGAGCTCTACTAATGGTACTTTCGAAGTGGGCTATATGACTGATAAGTCGGATGTGTCAACTTTTGTTCCTGTCGATACATTGGCGGGGGTAATGACATTCACTTCTGCTACAGTATTATTCGAGAATGTACCTGCTGCTGCAGCATATATTGCATTTCGATTTACTTCCTCGTCATCTTACTATTATGGCGCTATCGATGACCTCGTCATCGACTTAGCACCTTCGTGTAAGGCTCCAACTGACTTAGCACTGCAGTCCTACGATGATACACAAGCCATCTTCACTTGGAAACAACCTTCCGAGGCTTCGAAGTGGGAATTGGTATGGACCAACGGCTCCGACTCGGGTACGGAGATCATTACTTCCTCCCCGTCGTTCACTATCTCCGGTCTTACAGAGCAGACTACCTACACGCCTAACTTCAAAATCCGTGCTATCTGCCAAGAAGGCGACACAAGTGAGGTACTCTCCAAATCGTTCTCCTTCAAGACTAAGTGCTCGCCAATAGCGCTGCCTTACTACGAGTCGTTCGATAATAAAGAAATACCTTCCTGCTGGGAAGTAGAAGGATATCAGTATTATTCTTATGGTTATACAACGAAAACGTGGGAATCTTCCGCTGCCGGATATGACGGCTCGTATGGCGTACGCTATTATAAACCATATTCTTCCTCTATTGCGGATAGTTGTGCTGTCTTGAAAACACCTAAGGTGTCGCTTACCGAGAACGCTCGTCTAAGTTTTAACTTCATGAGTGCCGACTCAACGGAACTACGCTTTAGCGTGAAACTGTACATCGATGGCGATATGGCTAATCCTGTTGTCCTCGATACGTCCCTCGTGTCTTCTTCTTGGACAAAGAAAGTGTATGACTTGTCTGCCTATACCGGCAAAACCGTAATGGCTGCATTCACAGCGAAAAACTTGAATACAAGCAGTTCTGGCTATATCTACCTCGACAATGTGGAGTTCGAGGCATTATCCGCTTGCCCTAGACCCGAGAAAGCATGGATAGACTCCATCACTGATAATTCGGCAAATGTATATGTCCTGGGCGGTGCAGGCGATATCGTTGTGAACTACGGCAAGAACTTGTTGGCTACTGCTACCAAGTCCGCTACTTCCGATACTACGGTTGTCGCTCTTATGGGCTTGACCGAGACCACCGACTATTGGACAGTGGTATATGCACAGTATGATGCAACCAACCAATCACGCCCATTGGATACGATCACCTTTAAGACCGACCAAACACCGGCTACCCTTCCATATACCGCTACCGACTATTCCGATTGGTTGCTCTTCAATGGTGAGGAAGAGAACTATTGGAAGGCAATGGATGATTCACTCTGTATCGTGAACAAAGTAAACAGTGTGGAAGAGAAAGGGTATGCTAGTGCCAATAGTGAATACTCTAATGTCTATGCTACTCGTTCCTTTACAGTCGATGAAGAAGGCTTATACACCATCTCATTCAAATGGAGAGCAAAAGGTGAGTCCTCTTATGACTTTTTGCGCCCTGCCTTAGCACCGATCTCGTATGAGATTGAGGCTGGTACTGGTAATAGAAGTCAGCTACCTGATGGCTGGACATTATTAGGCACCTCTTTCTATTTGAACCAAAAAGACTCCTTGCAAGATTTCAATGCTGATATCACACTGCAAGCAGGTACCTATCGTTTGGTACTCTATTGGCAGAATGACGGTTCTAACTTTAATCAGCCTGGAGCCATCGTGTCGGATGTGACTATCCATCAACAGATGTGTCCATACCCCGATAAGTTGACCGTCTCGAATCTCTATAGCGACTCGGCTACTATCTCGTGGAACTCAGTGAGCGCTTCTTCCTACGATGTGAAACTCTTTGAGGGCACAACCCTGCCTTCCGATATTGACGCCGCTACCGCTGCTTCCACAATCGAAGATGTTGCGCTTACAAGCGCTACCTTCAAAGGACTAAAACCGAACACCGATTATATCGCTACCCTTCGTTCCGATTGCGGTGTGAGTGGTACCTCGAAGTGGTCTACCACCGGAGTCTCGTTTCATACCTTGTGTGCTGCACAAGCACTGCCTTACACCGAGACTTTCGAGAGCGATAGTACTTCTCATCTCGACTGCTGGACTATCAAAAAAAGGAATAATGGCTATTATACCACTACAACATCTACATCTTCCGTGCATTCTGGCAAACAAGCTTGGTATGGTAAGAAAGTGACATTGACCTCTATGGAGTTGGCGTTCGGAGAAGGGAAGAATCTCTCGAACTACCTCATCTCGGGTTTTGCTAAACCTTATACCGATAGTCTGTCCTTTACAATAGGTATACAAACATCAGCTACCGATGCTGAGACTTTCCAAATGGTATCAACTGTTGTATTGCCAAGTGCTTCTTCTTGGACCGAGTTCACCTATTCCTTAGCACCTTTTGCTCAACTCGAAAATGTTGCAGACTATAAGTATGTCGTGCTCGACCTCAATGCCGATAATTATGTTTACTTAGACGATATCACCATCGAAGAGATACCTTCTTGCCCGAAACTGAAGTCTGTTTCCGTAAGCGATATCACCGACGCCTCGGCTGTCATCGATTGGAAACTGAATGGTACAGAGTCCCAGTGGAAAGTATGCGTTAAAGATACGGCATTGGTTAAGTCGGAAATCGTTACGGCTCATCCGTATACCTTGACCGGCTTGCAGAGTAGCACGGCTTATACTGTAGATGTCTACGCTGTCTGTGGCGAAGGCGACACAAGTGCTGTACAAAGCGCATCCTTCAAGACTCCTTGCACGGCTGCTACATTGCCTTATACGGAAGACTTTAATTCACTGACATCTGCTCAAGAGATCCCTGACTGCTGGGATAACGAAGAGGGTAAATATGAAGGAGACTATTATTCGTATTACTGGCAATATAATGCGTCAGGCTACGAGTCAACTCCTTGTGTTTCGTACTATGGTTCTAGTTATTATGGTGAAACAAACTACTTGAAGACCATACCTATTCAGATTACAGAAAATGCACGTGTGTCCTTCTCGTATAAGATAACAGAACCATCCTATTCTTATTATAGTGTAGGTCTGGATGTCCTTCTGTCAACCGATGGGGGTGCCACCTATCCGGATACCTTAGTAGCCAATCTGCCTTATACAAGTACTTTTGCGGATACTGTCATCAATCTGGATAGCCGTTTCGTAGGTAAAACGATAACTTTGGTGTTCAAGGGAACTTCTGAATACTCTTACTATCCTGTATCCATAGATAACCTCAAGGTGGAGGCTATCCCTGCTTGTGAAGTGTCGAAGTCGATGCAAGTAGAGATATTGGATAAGACTATCAACTCGGCTCGCTTGACTGTGCATGATTCTACACGAACTTCTCTCCGTTGGCAATATGCTATCGGCAAGAAAGGCTTCGCTGTCGCAAAAGCAACCGCTATCGATGTCACTACCGACACTGTCTTGCTCAGTGGCTTAGAATCCGGTACTGCGTATACAGTCTATGTGCGTCAGTATTGTAGCGATGGCACGAGTGTTTCACCATGGAACAATGGTACTACATTCAAGACTGTTGCCGCTATACCTTACGAGGAGAACTTCAACGAGTTGACCTCTTCTGTATCTATCCCTGAGGGTTGGAATAACTCAAAAGGTACTACCATAACTTCAAGTTATAAGTGGTGTTATTCTTCGGAGGGCTATAAATCGACCCCTTGCGTGAAATTTAACTCGTACTACAACTCAAGCCAACTGAATAACTACCTCTGCACAGAACCTATTGTGATAACCGAAGAGGCTCAGGTATCGTTCTTCTATCGCAAAGAGGATGGCTCAAAACTGGATGTATATGTCTCAACCGATGGCGGCGCAACCTACAACTATGCCGATACATTGGTTGCCGGCCTCCCTGGTACTAACAACGAGTTTGTTGAATATGTCGAGAACTTAGATAGTCGCTTCGTAGGACAAACCATCTCGCTTGTCTTCAAGGCAACCTCTAACTATGGCTATATGAACTCAGGTAGTTCGTCCACCTCTCATGTATTCTTGGATAGTCTGCGACTCTACAAGAAACCGGAGTGCGATATACCAAAGGCTTTGACGCTATTTAACTATTCAAGTAATGCAGCATGGGCAAGTATTACTCGCCGTGCAGACCAAACCGATGCTACCTTCGAGTATGCATTAGTAAAAGCCGATTCTGCCGTAAGTAAGGCTACGCCTATTACTTGTCCTGTTAACGATACAATAGTTCTCACGGGCTTGCAACCGCAAACCGACTACGACCTCTATGTGCGTAACGCATGTAGTGCCGAGAGCCATTCCGTTTGGTCTAAGGTGGCGTTCACCACGCGTTGTAGCGCAGTAGCTATTCCTTATAGCGAAGACTTCAGCGGGTTGTCCTCTTCGCTGAAAATCCCAGAGTGCTGGAATAATGAAGAGGGTTCTACTACTGATGCTTCCTATCGTTGGAGTTATTATGCAACGGGTTATAATTCTACCTCTTGTGTGCGCTTTAACTCATACTATAACTCTACCGGTAAAACAAACTTCCTAAAGACTGTACCAATTGCTATTAGCGAGAAGGCTCGTCTCTCGTTTATGTATAAGAAACAAGCCGGTTCGGGTCTGGATGTCTATCTATCGACCGATTGGGGTGCTACTTATGCAGATACTTTGGCGCAAAGTATTGGTGGAGTAAATGACTTTACGGAATATATTGTAGACATACCAAGTAAGTATGTAGGTAGCGAGGTAGTATTAGTCTTTAAGGCTACTTCTAATTATGGAAGTGGTGACGCTTATATCTATTTGGACGATGTATCGGTAACGGCTGTGCCTAATTGCGATATACCAAAAGAAGTGACCGTTATCAGTTACGCTCAAGAGACGGCAAAGGCAAAGATTATTCGTCGTGACGGTCAATCGGCTGCTACCTTCGAGTATGCAATAGTAAAAGGCGATTCTGCTGTAAGCAAGGCTACACCTGTTACATGTCCTACGAACGATACCATCCTTATTAGTGGTCTGCAGGCTGCAACGGCGTATGACCTATATGTCCGTACAGCATGTGACGCAGGCGTATATTCCGATTGGACCAATGCCGTTCGGTTCACTACCCTGTGTAATCCTTCCGATCTGCCTTACACAGAGAACTTCGGTACGAATACTATCACAGAGTATGACACTATCGAAGTACCTTCTTGCTGGACTGTTCTCAATGGTGAGGAGATAATCTCCTCTAGCAATTATAGCAGTGCATCTTATGCTCGTGTGGCAAGTAGCACAACCTATTATTCCAATTATGGAGTAGCAGGCAACTACTTATATATGGCTGTCATAAAAGACGCAACAAAGCAACCATTGTGTGCCGTATTACCTGAGTTCTCCGAGACGATTGATCAACTGAAGATATCGTTCACTACGAAGTTCTCTGCGTCATCGTCTAACTATTATATTTACGATACTTTGTTGTTAGGTTATATGACCGATGCAACCGATGCTAATTCTTTCGTGAAGATAGCAAAAGTACCGCAAGCGTCTACAAGTAGCACAAGTGAAACGCATACATACTTGCTGAGCGATTATAATGTGCCAGCCATCCATGCTTCGTTGGCTTTCCGTTATACATCATCTTATAGTTATAATTGCTACTATGTAGGTATCGATGATATTAGCGTGGTGAAACCTAACTATCCTATCGGCTTACATACTACCGCTACGTCGCAAACCGGTGCTTCGCTCGCATGGAATGCTTTCGAGAACGCTACAGAATACCAGACAATGCTCGTGCATGGAACCGATACTGTACGCAATATCGTATCAAGCAATGCCGAAGATCTTACTGGCTTAACCGTTGGAACAGAGTATAACTATCTTGTACGTGCTATCATTGCCGTAGGTGATACCTCCGAATGGTCCAATGCTTATCTCTTCGCAACGAAGCCGATGGCTATAACCTTCCCGTATACGAATGGGTTCGAAGACGACACCGAGAATGCACAGTGGCGTATGACTAATAGTACAACGAACAAGTGGGTCGTTGGTGCTGCTACCAGTGCTATCAAAGATGGCTCGAAGGCATTGTATATCTCCAACGATGACGGTGTAACCAATGCTTATACATTGAATGGCGCTGCGGTATCATACATCTATCGTACTATCGATTTCGAGGCAGGCGAATATGCCTTTTCGTTCGATTGGAAAGCGTATGGAGAGAGTTCTTTTGACTACTTGGCAGCCTTCTTAGTTCCTACTTCCGAGCAACTGACTGCTGATACCTACACGGGATCAACCTCTAAGGCGCCAGAAACATGGACTTCACTGAATTCTGGTTCAACGATCTACCTTAATACGGAATCAAGTTGGCAGTCTGCAATGTATATCTTGAATATCCCTTCGGATACAACGCTCAACCTCGTCTTTATGTGGAAGAATGACGGTTCTGGGGGTACTAATCCACCGGCAGCAATCGATAACCTAAAGATCGAGAAGTCGCTCTGTTCATCGCTAACTACGCAACCTACTATAAGCCACTTAGAGGCTACTGCCGCTGTCTTATCGTGGGAGCGTGATGCCGATGGCGTAGAACTGCGCTTAGGTACCGATAAGAATATCGCAACCTCGGGTACGGCTTTGGTTGACATAGTGGTTTCTACCGATACCTTCTATCGGTTCAGTAACCTCGAAGAGCAGACTACCTACTATGTAGCCTACCGTACGGCATGCCAATCCGGCGATAGCATCGCCTATGGCATCGAGTGGAATACAATATCTTTCGAGACTCCTTGTCTGCCACTCGCAATGCCTTATTCCGAGGACTTCGAGACCTCTGTATTGGCAGCACCTACTTGTTGGAATCTTTACTCTGGTTTGTTCAATGCAGAAACAATCCTTACTTCTGCTCTCTCATCCTATACTGGAGGTTGGAACTATGTTACTACTGGCAAGGGTATTACTGAAAATCATGTGAAGGTAAATAACTATGGTACTTCTAGTAAGTATTGGTTAGTAACTCCTTCTATCATTATTGATAAAGCTGATGCAAACCTTATCTTTGATGTGGCATTGACTAAGTATGGTGATAGCATAGCTGTTGTTGCTGGGAAACAAACAGATGACCGATTCATTGTAGCCATATCGAAAGATAATGGTAGTTCATGGTCAAAGACGGATGCTCGTGAATGGAATAACTCGGGTTCTGGGTATGTTTACGACAAAATCCCGAATAAAGCATCAACAATCAATATGCCTCTCTCTGCTTACATGGGTGATACTATTCGTATTGCTTTCTATGCTGAGTCAACAGAAAGTGGAGGTGATAATGATTTGCATGTTGGTAATATCAAGGTCTTCAGTGGTAATGTGGTAGATGTGAAAGATACCGTATGTGCTAACAGTGATTACTCGGGCTATGGACAGAACATCTCGAAGGATAAGTTGACGCCTGGTACTACATCCAACTTCTCGGGCTTTGCTGAGACGTCAGGTGTGACAACGCTCTACAACTTGGAACTCTATGTCCGTCCAGATGCACGCACCGTGGTTTACGATACCGTATGTGCTAATACCTATTACGGTGAGTATGGCTTCGACCTTCCAACACCAGAGACTCGTGTCTATGTCTTGCCTACTGGTCGTTTGTACACCGCCGATGGTTGCGATAGTATTGTCGAGTTGCACCTCTATGTGCCGCAGTCTGAGTTCACCAAAGAACTGACGATATGCGAGAACGATGCACCGTATCAGTTTGGCGAGTTGTCTATCACAGAGTCGGGTGTTTACACGCAGACATTCACTTCGATGATGGGTTGCGACAGTACCGTTACCCTCGACTTGACGATCCTGCCAACGCAGACCGAGATTACTCGTACCATCTGCGAGGGTGATACTGTCACCATCGGAACAGAGAAGTTCTATACATCGGGCGACCATGTCGTAACCCTCAAGAACGTCATGAACTGCGATAGTACTGTCACCTTGCACCTAACCGTTCGAGGTAAAGAAGTATACGAGTACACAGGTTATCTCTGCGAGAATGGCTCGTACACCGACAAGAACTTCTCCGCTCTAACGGCTGCGGGTCTGTATAAAGATACACTCCAGTCGTCGCTCGGTTGCGATAGTATCATCCAACTGAACCTCGTCTTGGCTGAGAAGAAGAATGTGGCTATCTCCGAGACTATCTGCGATGGCGATATCTATACCTTCAACGGTAAAGACCTCACCTCGTCGGGTACTTACACCGAGACCTTCACCTCGTGGGTAGGCTGCGATAGTATCGTTACCTTGACGCTCAATGTCTTGCCTGCGGCTGAAAGCAGTGCCGAACTCACATTGAATACCGACCAACTGCCGTATACCTTTGCTACGACGGCTGACTCTACCTATGTCATCAAAGACTTGGCAGAAGGCGACCACTGGTTGGATATCAATATGGCTAACGCTGCAGCAAACGGTTGCGATAGTGTGATTAACCTCACCGTACATATCAAGCAACCTGAGTCGGTCAACTATGTAAGCGAAGGCGTACTCACCATAGCACCAAACATCATCGAGCGTGAAGGAACCGTATTCGTTCGCAACACCTTCGGTGAGAACTCGACTGTCACTGTTGAATTGTTCGATGCTGTAGGTCGCCGGGTAAGCCTCAAGACAATGTCAGGTCGTGATATGGCAATCGATGGATTCCATACAAACGGCATGTACATGGTACGCGTTACCGATGCCGATAAGCGTACCTATATCGGACAGGTTATTGTGAAATAATCTGAATTACCTTAATCGGAAGGGGAGCCCCACAAAGGCTCCCCTTTTTTGTGCCCAAAATATGGCTACATTGATTGTAATTGTATATTTTTGTCTCATAAAACGGCTTCGAGAGTGCGTAACGTTCGTAAAAAGAGAGATACTTTTACAAAATGTCACGGATTTGTTTGTTGTGTTGAAAACTTTTCTCTACCTTTGCGCAAATTTTTGCGACTTGTAAGATATAGTCTACTTGCAAGGTCGCCGATTGATAGATTAAGGTAATAAGAGATTGAATATGAAGAATTTGTTACGTTCTATGTCGCTTGTCGGCAGATGGCAAGTGCTGCTTGCTGCTCTGCTATGTGCATTCGTTATTCCTGCTCAGGCTGCGCCTATCACTACGGTGCCGTATGAAAACACCTTTGAAGATGCTACGGAAACGGCTAATTGGCAGTTCGCTGAGGTGCCGCCTTATATAGCCGAACCGGAGAATTCGGTGTTAACTAAATGGCAAATAGGTGAACAGACGGCAGCAACAGGTTCCAACGGTCTGTATGTGGTGAACAAAGCAGGTAACTTCGGCTATGATGCAGGCTCCTATGTAACTTGCGCATACCGCACTTTCCAGTTGCCTCGAGGACAATACGATATCTCTTTCGATTGGAAAGCCGGAGGCTCAACTGCCGACGGTCTGTATGTAGCATGGGTGCCTGCCTCCACTAATATCAAGGGTATGCAGACCGGTACGTCTACGTCGCTTCCTTCGTATGTTACCAGTAATCAAGTGCAGAGTCTCCGCCAGACTATCACTCTTAATACTACTACCGATGTGACGCAACCTTTGCAGGGTAAGTCCGCTTTTTCCAATGTAGTAGGCACAATCAATGTCGATTCTGCGTATGCTGCGGTAGGCTATAAGCTCGTATTCGTTTGGGTGGTTAGTAGCAGCACTACACCTACTGCTGTTTCGGCAGCTATTGATAATATCTATATCACGGCTAAGCCGGCATCGGGGTCTTGTTATGCAAAGCCAACCAACCTAACTTACTCCAATAGCAATGGTATGGCGTCGTTCTCGTGGACGGGTAGTGCCACATCCTACGATGTGCAACTCTTCTCCATGACAGCAGGAACATCGTTTAATGTGAACCAAAATATAACGACGAACAGTTTCCAATACTCCTTGTCCGATATGCCAGAGGGCGTCTATACCTTCCGTGTACGAGCTAAGTGTGCTGACGGTTCATCGCAGTGGCTGAGTTATCCTAACATGCTTATCTACGACCCAACGGGTCACTGCCTCGATTATCTTAACTTCTATGCTTCGGGCGTGGAATGTCGTTATGGTACTTGGAGCAGTTACGGAAGTGGTAATACTGAGGCAGTGGGTGTGATAAACCATGGTCCAGACTCCGAAGAGAGTCGCCACACCTATCACTATGCAGAAGGTGAGACCGACCCGAGAACCAATAACATGTTGCTTACCAAGCCCGCTGGTGCTGTGGCAGCCGTTCGTTTGGGTAACTGGAACGATGGTGCCGAGTGGGAGTCGATTACTTATACCACTACGATAGGGGAAGATGTAGGTGTGCTGTTGCTTAAATATGCCCTCGTGCTACAAGACCCTAGTCATGATGCCGATGACCAACCTCGTTTCACCCTCGAGATACTGAAAGCAGATGGTACGCCCGTGGACGCTACTTGTGGTGCTGCTGACTTCCGCGCAGGTGTCAATACAGATGGATGGCATACGATCGGTGACTCCTATGATAAGGTTCTGTGGAAAGACTGGACCACTGTGGGCTTGAATGTGAAAGACCTGCAAGGTCAGACGATAAAGATCCGTCTTACTACCTACGACTGTTCGCAAGGCGCTCACTATGGCTATGCTTACTTCACCTTAGACTGTTCGTCGGGCGAGATGTCAGGCGTTACCTGTGGTGAGAAACCGCGTGAACTAAAGGTAGACGAAGGTTTCCAGTACCGTTGGTATAAGCCAAACAACCCCGATGAACCTTTCTACGAAGGACAAGACCCAACGGCTCGACAGATGTATATCGCTGCAAGCGACTCGAACTATTACTCCTGCGACCTTATATCGCTCACGAATAGTAGTTGTTACTTCACTCTCTCTGCCTCGGCACAGGCTCGTTTCCCGAAGGCAAGAGCGACCTTCCGTCATGTCGCCGAAGACTGTGAGAACTACATAGAGATAACCAATAACAGTGCCGTATACGGCTATTATACCAGTCCTTTCACAGGGCGTGAGGTTGAGACTTACATGGAAGAGTGCGCTACCTTCACCTGGTCGACAGTCGATGAGAATGGGGTAGAGACCGTCTTCTCACACGATAAGACCCCTGCCCGTATTCATTGTCCACAGACAGGTGGTACGGTGCATCTGCGTCTTGCAGTCACTATGCATAGTGAGACCTGCTCCGATGTGAACGATTTCTATGTCGACGTACCGGCTATTGGACCTAGTTCGGCAGAGACCACCGTCTATATGGGCAAGGGTAGTTCGGTCGAGTTCGAAGGTAAGACCTACACAGAACCTGGTACCTACGATGTGAAACTCAAGACTTGGGCAGGGTGCGACAGTCTGCTCACCATGCACCTCGATGTGCTGACTACCGATACCTTGCGTGATACGGCTGTCATCTGCCGTGGTCAGTCGTACGAATGGCAAGGGCAGACCATCACAGCCGAAGGCGAGTATCTCCATCATATACCGTATCAGACCCGTGTGGAGAACTA
The DNA here is from genome assembly GCA_964398075.1 of uncultured Bacteroides sp. Taxonomy (GTDB): domain Bacteria; phylum Bacteroidota; class Bacteroidia; order Bacteroidales; family Paludibacteraceae; genus Colicola. The sequence goes on from CAYNMA010000028.1 coordinate 16,976, forward strand.
TGATAGTCTTCTCCTTGTGCACTATGTCAAGGTATTGGAGAACCTCGAAGTGACCTTGCGTGAAGTGCCGTCAACGATGTGTGGCGACGATGATATCTTACCTATCACAGTTCATATTGACCGTGGTATGGCTGGTTACTACTCGCTCTTGTTCGACGAAGTGGGACACTCAGGCGGCTTCACCGATATCGTGGAGGATAGCGTCGATAGTAAGAAACAGGAACTGACTATCAATATACCAATTGGGTCGGCTAGCAAATCGTATAAACGCCCGAACCACTACTCGGCTAATCTCGTAATGAACGACCTTAATAAGTGTAGCGATGTCGATCTCACTATCGAGTTCGATGTGCTGTATCCCGATAGTATACTGCTGCAGTTGTGGGGCGATGTCCTTTCGGTAACCAACTCGACATGGAACGGAGGTTACGAGTTCTCGGCTTATCAATGGTATAAGGACGGGGAGTTGCTGCCTGGCGAGACGCAGTTCCGTCTCTATCTGCCAGATAGTGGTCTCGACCTCAATGCCGAGTACTCTGTGATGTTGACCCGTGCCGACGATGGCGTCTCGATGATGACATGTGGTTTCCAACCGCACGAGACGACTGCGAAAGAGGATAGTGCTATCGTGCTCGACTTTAGGAACGAGGGTGATAGAACCGTGCAGATGGTTACCTCACGCAACGCCAATGTGCAAGTCTATTCATCGTTGGGCCTAATGGTTGCCTCCACACAGATCGATGGCGAGGGTAACTTATCGTTGCCGGCAATGAACGGTATCTATGTGGTTTGCGTAACCGATATGAAAGGTAAGAAAGAAACATTCCGTGTAATAGTTAGATAAAGAGATAGATGAATACAATGAGACAGATACGATTATATACACTTCTTTCTTTGCTGTGCATTGCAGCACATACGGGATTGACTTTTGCACAGACTCACTATGTGGGTATATCGCCTAAGTTGGGCTATTCCGCACTTATCGATAGTAAGTTCTCGACGAATACGCTTGATGGTTTTAACCTTAAGACACAGGGCGGTGTTATTGCCGGTCTCTCTACGTTCTACGAATTAGAGAAGGATGCTTTCCATTTCCAGTCGGGTATAGACTTCGATTTTATCAACTCCACCTCTCGACTGACGGACTACACTATCGATGCGAAGATGATTTCTCCTTACGACATGACCTATCATTATGGCTTTAATGGATGGAAGGAAACGCGTAACTCGTTCTTTATACAAATGCCCGTGCTCTTTGGTGCGCAGTATGGGAAGTTCTTCTTCTTTGTTGGACCAAAGGTAGGTATTCCTGTCGTGAACGGCTATAGTTCGCATGGCTCCTTGCAAGTGACGGGTACGCACGATAAGTTACCAGCCGACCTTGTGGATATCTACACCCATGAGATGACGACTACTTCGTCCGACCGCTATAAAGGCAAACTGTTTCTCAAACCTACCGTTTCTCTTGCTTTTGAGGCAGGTATCGATCTCGATCGTTGGTTGGCAACGCCTCCACCTCGCCGTAAGAGAGGTCAGGCACGTCGTAAGCGTACCTTCAAAGAACTGCTACACTACCGTGCAAGCGTGTTTGCTGACTATGGCTTCCTCAATGTGAATAACTACTCAAAGAATAGTGCTTACGCTGCTGACTATACCTTCCCTTATGGCGGAACGGATGGTGATGCTGGGCGTGTGCCTGTGTTCAACGAGAAAGATAGTAAGTTGGCAAGTGTCAACTCCACTCTTGGTTCTACCGGTGCAGAGAATATGAAGGTAAACCCACTGACCATTGGCGTTAAGTTCACTATCATGTATGAGTTTGAGAAGCCTATTCCACCTAAGCGTAAGCCTAAACCAAAGCCAAAACCAAAACCAAAGCCTCAAGCCCAACCCGAGCCTAAGTACTACTTATGCGGTGTGGTTGAGAATAAAGAGACCTTGGCTCGTCTGTCGGACGCTGTGGTTGAGATTTACGATGAGGCTGGCGAGAATTCGCTCTATACCACCAATATGTCTGCCGACCAGTATAGTTTCGATAGCAAACTCGAAGCGGGAACCTATATGGCTTATATCCGTAAGACAGGCTATCTGCCTTATGCCGGTACCTTCACCTTTACGAAGGACACTGTACACTTCGCCATTCAAGAGATAAAGGAGAAAGTGGTGACCTTGCTCGATGTACACTTCGCTACAAACAAGACTATCGTCTTGCCTGAGTCAGCGCAAGTGCTGGAAGACCTCTACGACTTCTTGAGTGAGAACCCAACGGTTCGTATCCGTATCACGGGTCATACCGATGCCATCGGTTCCTTAGAGGCTAACCAACGCTTGTCGGAAGGTCGTGCTCGCTCTGTGACACAAGAGATGATCAAGCGTGGTATCGATAAAGACCGACTCGAGTATGAAGGTAAGGGGGAGTTGGAGCCTATTGCTACTAATGATACTGAGGAAGGACGTGCACTCAACCGCCGTGTAGAGTTCATCATCCTGTCGAAGTAGACTGCTGAAACATAAGATAAGAGGAGGCTGCCTAAATTCTATAGGCAGCCTCTTTATTTTGGAGATGTTCGACGGTGGTTCTTCGGGGTGTACGAAATACGGATACGACGATAGGGTGGAGGGTGTTATACGGCGGGAACGCAATTAACATATTATCCACAATTATTAACGGAATAGGGTATAAAATGGTCGTTTTTGGGTGTTTTACGCCTGTTGTCAAGTAGGCTATCACTTGCCTATCCCTTCGTTATCTCTTCGTTATCCCTTCGATAAAACTCCTACATCGGTTTATGCCATATTCCTTTAAGATATGAAAGGCTGATTTTTAGATTTGCGGATGGTGGGGATATTCTATGAATATGGGATGTTGTTGTTCTCGTTACTTGCAACGCTCAATCCCAAAGGAACTCTCCACTGCGCTCAACGCTCAACGTTCGATACTCAACTATAAATCGAATAGCGTGGGGTTATCCTTATCGAACTGCCGCAAGATGTTTCGCATGAGCATTTCTCGTATGGCGTGTGAGCGACTGCGGAACTTATACCGAGAGCAGAAACGCTGTATGACACGCATCTCGCTGTCGTTGAACATCACGGTTACTCTGTTCCGTCGAGGCTCTTTTTTGCTTCTATATTGCTTTTTGTGTGCCATAACTTAGAAATGTATACCGGCCTTCAGTCCGACCGTCGACAGGGAACGATATGCTTGTTGTGTATAGACTGTTTCACTGATTGTCTCAGACACGGAGAACATGCCTTGTTGGTATTCGCTGTAGAGAGCCAAGGCGAAGGCTGTGTTGGTGTTGATCTGTCGTCGCCAACCAATCTCGAGACTCGTAAATAATCCGCCTTTTTTTACTCCGTTAACGGCTATTCCATAGCCTACGCCCATTCCTATATAGGGTGCGTTCTGCTTCAATGTAAACGGTATCTCAGCGCATACTTGCAACGGCACGAAGCCATATTTGTTGCCGCCGAGGATAAACGCATGATAACCCACTGCGCCGCCCAAGAAGATACGCTTCTGCATCATGTTGCATGCTCCTATCTTTAGGTCTACCGACACAAAACCGCCCGTAGCCTGCTTGGGTAGGAAAGCGCCACCGCCTGCCACCTGCAGCATCAGACCTACCTTACGACTTACCACCGTTTTCTTCTCTTCTACCACTTGTGGGGCTGCCACTTCGCCTATCTCGGCGATATCCGAGCGTGGGTATTGGTAACGGACACCCTCCGTGGTCTTCAGTACGACCACTTCCTCGTTCTCGAAGAGGACATCGCCCACGATGACTTGTCCAGAGGTGAGCGTTATCTGAACCGCTGCCGACAGGGTAGCGATCGATAGCAAAAAGAGAGCGAGGCAGGCGAGTCGCCGCAGTGTATGGTGATATTCAGCCATGGGTGTTCTATGCTTTTGTGTCCTATTGTTCTACGAGGTAAAAATCGAGTTGCCTGCGTTGTATGTCAGCGTGTGCTACTCGAATCCGCACCTCGTCGCCCAACTGATAACGCTTGCCCGAGTGTAAGCCTTCGAGGCAGTATTCTTTCTCGTTGAAGACGAAGTAGTCGTCTCTGTCCAGATGGCGTATCGATACCATGCCTTCGCACTTGTTCTCCTCTACTTCGACATACATGCCCCATTCTGTTACGCCGGAGATGATACCGGTGAACTCTTGTCCGATCTTGTCTGAGAGGAACTCTACCTGCTTGTACTTGATGCTAGCGCGTTCGGCATTGGCAGCCAACTGCTCTTGACTCGAACAGTGACGGCAACGGTCTTCCAACTCGCCTTTGTTGACCGACGATCCACCAGCTATATATCGGTCGAGCAGTCGGTGTACCATGAGGTCAGGGTAACGGCGGATAGGCGATGTGAAGTGCGTGTAATATGGGAACGCCAATCCGTAGTGCCCGATGTTGTCGGTCGAATAGACGGCTTTCGCCATGCTTCGTACTGCCAAGGTCTCGATGAGGTTCTGCTCGGGCGAGTTCTTCACTTGTTTGAGCAACTTGTTGATGTTCTTCGAGGTAGCGCCTTGCGTGCCGGATGTCTTGAGGTTATATCCAAAACGCTTGATGAACTGCGAGAAGTCGCGCACACGACTTGGATCGGGTACATCGTGTACTCGGTACACAAATGACTTCACTTGACTTGCTCTGCGCTTGCCATTGTCTTTGGGTTTGCCGATAAACTGCGCTACGGTCTTATTGGCAAGGAGCATGAACTCTTCCACCAACTGATTGGCCTCTTTCGACTCTTTGAAGTATACCGAGATGGGTTTACCTTTCTCGTCGATCTCAAAGCGGACCTCTTCACGGTCGAACGAGATGGCTCCTTGCAGGAATCGACGGTCGCGCAACTGCTGTGCCAGACCGTTCAGTATCTCCAACTCCTTGGCGAGGTCACCCTCGTGTGTCTCGATGCGCTCTTGTGCTTCTTCGTAAGTGAAGCGCCTATTGCTGCGTATCACGGTGTGACATATCGTGGAGTCCAAGACATGCGCTTGGTTGTCGAGACGGAACAGTACTGAGTATGCCAACTTGTCTTCATTGGCGCGCAGCGAACATATCTGGTTGCAGAGACGCTCGGGTAACATTGGGATGGTGCGGTCGACAAGGTACACTGAAGTGGCTCGTGCATAAGCCTCTTTGTCGATATCGCTATCGGGCGTTACATAATGCGATACATCGGCTATATGTACGCCTACTTCATATTGCGTCGTTCCGTCTTCGGCTTTTATCTCTTGGATCGAGATGGCATCGTCGAAGTCTTTCGCATCACGCGGGTCGATGGTGAAGGTGCATATCTGACGCATGTCTCGGCGTGTCTCTAAGTCCTTGGGGGTGATATCGGCATTGATATGGTTGGCTTGCTCTTCCAAAGCCTCTGGGTAGGAGTAGGGTAGGTCGAACTCAGCCAAGATGGCGTGCATCTCTGTGTTGTTCTCGCCGGTGTTGCCGAGTATGTCTATTATCTCGCCTTCGGGTGCATTGTTCGTGTGTTCCCAACGGCGTAGGCGCACAATAACCTTCTGTCCATCTTTGGCATGGTTGAGCGCATTGAAGGGTACGAACACATTGCCTTTGAAGATATTGCTTTTTACGGCTACATATCCGCCTCTTGTGCAGGTCTCTAACTTACCCACAAACGTGTCTCGTTGGCAGGCTTCGTTGGCTTGAGGGTCGGCTTTCTTGAGGGTAAAGAGACCGAATTCGGTCTTTATGAGAAAGTCAAAGTTGATGAGATTATTCAGTATCTCCCTTACTGCTATCTGGTCTCGTATTGTCTTGACGCCGATGCAGTCCATTATCTTACGCAGTGTGTACAAGGAGTCTGGATGGTTGATAAACTCTTGTTGGATAGCCTCTACTAACTCAGTCAAACGAGGTCGTTTGTTCTTTAGATTATTCTTTCTCATATTGTTTGTAGTTGTTCGTTTTGTTGTTCGTTTTGTCGTCTTTTGTACTTCTATTCTCGCCCTTGCAAAGGTAGTGTATTCTTTGTTCTTGTGCAATAGTATGGTTCTATTTTGCTTATTCCGTGGTAAACCTATCTCAGAGCCTAAATTGGATTAAATAGGATGTCCCCTTGATAATTATTTGCAATTGCCCATGTTTCAGTCTATCATAGCAAAAAGTCAATATAGTTCTCCCGTGTGATAGTTTGCACTTCTATATCGGGATAGGCTTTGCGGAAGGTAGGCAGATTGCGAGCCGATTTCTTTGCGTTCCATTTGAACTCGAAGGCCGTCAGTCGACCATTGCTCTCCTCAAGGTAGTCGATCTCTTGCATCTGCGTAGTGCGCCAGAAGTACCTATTGACGTATAGGTCGTTGTATTGGTTTCGCTTCAGCCGCTCACTGATGAGATAGTTCTCCCATAACGCACCTACATCTTGACGCATTTCAATGTCGGAGAAATTGTTTATCAAGGCGTTGCGGATGCCATTGTCGTAGAAATAGATCTTGCGTGCAAACTTCAACTCGTTGCGTAGGTTCCTACTAAATGAACCAAGGCGGAATATAACCTGTGCTTGCTCTAATAGGGTGATATAGTTGCCTATTGTCTCCTTATCGAGTCCCACAGTCTGTGCTAACTCGTTATAACTCACTTCACATCCCATTTGATAAGCGAGTGCTTGCAGCAGTTTGAGCAGTTTATCCGGTTTCTTGATGCGTTCCCATTGCAGTACATCCGTATAAAGATAGCTATCTGCTAATTGTGAGAGTATCTGTCGCTCCTCGCCAGGGTGGCATACTACATCGGGATATGCCCCATATACCAACCGCAGTGGCAGGTGCGTGCACTCGTTGAACATACCGAAATGTGCTTGTAACTCATCGAACGATAGGGGATATAACTTATACTCAATCTTTCGTCCGGTCAATGGCTCGTTGATGCGATTTGCAATCTCTAATACCGAACTACCGGTAACCAATAATTGTACATCGGGAAGGTTGTCGATGATGAGTTTTAGTTGCAGTCCGATATTCTCCACACGCTGTGCCTCATCTATCACGATATATTCATAGCCGCCGAATAGACTCTGCAGACGAGCGATAGTGAGAGTCTGTAGCAGATTGCGGTTATCCATATCATCGGCGTTCAGCCAAAGTGTACGCTCATGGTCATGGTCACGAACGAGCTCGTGTAACAATGTCGTTTTGCCTGTTTGACGAGCGCCTATAAGCACTAAAGCCTTCCCTTTGTGGAGGTGATTACTGAGAATAGATGTTAGTTTGCGAGGTATCATGTTATACAACTTGCTTTAAGGGATGTTCTA
>CAYNMA010000029.1:0-23671 GCA_964398075.1 uncultured Bacteroides sp.
ACAATCGCAGCATGCCAAAACGAGCCTGGCGGCTCGGACGACACGGGGGCGTGTCGTCTCCATATTGCTCAGTTGCTTTTCCGCGGGCGAGGCGCCCGCGTCCCCAGAGAATGGTTTAGAGAAGTTGAAATTTGGTTGAAATTTTGGGGGCGGTTTGGAGACAATGAGGGGTCGTTTGGAGGCGTTTTGGGGGTTGAAAAGATGGTGATTTGGTGGCTCTTCGTGAAAAGTAGACAAAAAATGGCGTAAAGGCAGTCTGGAAGCGGCTTGAGAGTAGGGTGAAAGTAGCATAAGGTAAGCTGTATCTACCGTGTATCTACCGTGTATGTACCATGTTTGTTTCGTCATAGACCGCAGACAATCTCGGGGCAGGGTGGGGATAGTGAGCCTACCCCCTGCCCCCTCCCTGAAGGGAAGGGGGATAGAGGGAGCCTACCCCCTGCTCCTCCCTAAAGGGCGGGGAGGAAGTTGGTGCGAGATGGAAATTTGGAGGGTGGGGATTAATCTTTCAAGGCAACCGCATCAAAAAGTTATAAACGGACGACTACGTCGTATTGACATCAATTAAACATAAAGCATTGACTATTAAAACAGTTGGTTTCGAGAGACGGTATACAATACCGTCTCTACGGTACAATACCGCGGACGAGGGCGTCCGCGTCCCCAGCAAGGTCACTTTCATTGGCTATGATTATCATAAACTCAATGAATAATCGGCTATTTTGATGCAGTTGCCCTGATTAATCTTTATGTGGATTTGGCGGGAAAAGAAAATATATGTATCTTTGCAGGCTAAAAGGTAGGGCAGATTATGCTCGGAAAAAGGGAAAGGAATTTATGAATATAGGGAATCGTAATAGGCTTAAAGCGTGGGCGTTACGGGCGATGTGCGTGGCGATGGCGTTGCTATGTGGGATGTCGTCGTACGCGTTTACGGTGGTGATCGATGCCGGTCACGGCGGTCACGACCCGGGTGCTTTGGGCAGTATCGCGCAGGAAAAGACATTGAACCTGTCGGTGTCGAAGCAGGTGGCGCAGTTGATCCGGAAACGCTACCCAGATGTCAAGGTGCTGTTGACTCGTTCGACCGATTTGTTCTTGACGTTGCAAGAGCGTGCGGACTTTGTGAATAAGCACAATGCGGACTTGTTCATCTGCATCCATACGAACTCGGCGGACAACAAGAGCGTGTGTGGTGCGGAGACTTTCACGCTGGGTCTCAATAAACTTGAGAGCAACTTGGATGTTGCGATGCGTGAGAACTCGGTGATGATGCTTGAAGACGACTATCAGACTAAGTATCAAGGCTTTGACCCTAACTCGGTGGAGTCGTATATCATGTTTGAATTCTTGCAGGACCAATACATAGACAAGAGTATTCAGTTCGCTTCGCTCGTACAGCAGCAGTTTAGCGGGACGCTTCATCGTGCGGACAGGGGCGTGCGACAGGCCGCTTTCTGGGTGTTGCACAAGTCGGCATGTCCCTCTGTGCTTATTGAGATGGGCTTTATCTCGAACAAGGCAGAGGAGAAATACCTTGTGTCGAGCAAGGGTCAGCAAGAGATATCGAAGGCTATCTTTGACGCTTTTGTGTCGTATAAGTCGGCTTTAGAGCGCAAGGAGAATCGCAGTACGGGTGAAGCCGTGCAGGATACTACATCGACGCAGCAAGCGGTTGATAAGCAGACCGATAAGACGGAGACGGTTATCACGACGGAGACGGTTGTGGCTAAGGACAGTGTAGAGATGCCGGTGTTCAAGGTGCAGATCTTTTCTGTGACGGCTCCGCTTAAGAAGAATGACCCATCGTTCAAGGGATTGAAAGGCTGCACATACATACGAGATGGGCGTTACTATAAGTACATGTACGGAGCGGAGACCGATTATCAGGCGATATTGACCCTGAGAAAGCAAGTCTCGGCTAAGTTCTCCGACTGTTTTGTGGTCGCTTTTCTCGGTGATAAGCAGATACTTGTGAAGGACGCAGTAAAGATGATAACTAACGCAAATAAGCAATAATATGGCAGTAAAGAAATACGCGCGAGAGGTAAAGGTTGGGCTATTGACCGTTCTCGCTGTTTTTATTCTCTATTTTGGATTCAATTTCCTCAAGGGAGTGAACATATTCTCTCCCACTCACACCTACTATGCGGTGTATGATAATGTCAATGGGCTGACGGAGCAGGCGCCTGTATATGTGCGTGGGTATAAGGTAGGTCAGGTGGACCATATTGTGTACGACTTCACTAAGGACCAAGCGTTTACGGTTGTTTTCTCGATCGACAAACATATTGCCGTGCCGCAGACATCGAACTGTGCGCTTATCGCAGACGGTCTGCTTGGCGGAACGGCTCTGCAGGTGAACATACCCGTAGGCGAAGAGGCTGATAGCCAGTCGCTTTTTGCATCGGGAGACACTCTGCCGACGATAGTTGTCCCCGGCTTAGTGGACGAGTTGCAGAATGGTCTGTTGGCGGACTTGACGCAGACGATACAGCATGTGGATTCGCTTGTTAATCAAGTATCTGACCAATTGGATGGCGACCATGTTAAGAACATCTTGGCTCAGGCTGAGAAGGTGACTGGTGACTTGCAGGCATCGTCTGCGGAGTTGAAGCGACTGATGCGTGGTGATGTGCCGGTAATCATCAGTGAGGCGAAGGATGCGGTTGGCGACATCAACCTCTTTGCAGACAATCTGAAGCAGGTGGATGTGGCTCAGACGGTGCAGCAGGTTGATAGTGTGGTGGCAGAACTGAACGGCCTGATACAGTCGGCTAACTCATCGGATGGCACAGTGGGTATGTTGCTCAACGATAAGCAGTTGTATGTCTCATTGTCGCAGACGGTAGCGAGTGCCGATAGTCTATTGACGGACCTCAAAGCCCATCCTAAGCGGTATGTGCATTTCTCTCTGTTCGGTCGGAAAGAGAAGAAGTAAGGTGCAGTTAGGGGATGGTTGTTTGCTGCGGACATAGTATCATATCGCCTATTGGTGAAGGCTCGAAGGATAACTATCGGGCTTGCCTTGAGGGGCATACGGCACTGAAGACGGTGGCGACGCCTTCGGGCGAGGTGTGCTTGTCGATGTTTCCGAAGTACGAAACAGATGGCTTCACTTCCTTTGAACGGCTCTGTATCTCTTCGGCAGCCAACGCCTTGAAGGACACGGAGATACGGGTATGCGACCCGAGTGTGGTGTTTATCTTTTCCTCAACAAAAGGGAACATCGGCGAGTTGGGCAAGATGGATGTGTTGTTGCCTCGGTCGGCGCAGCGTGTACTCTCGTATTTCAGTAACCCGAACCCGCCAATAGTCGTGTCGAACGCCTGCATCTCGGGCGTCAACGCGTTGCTGATGGGTATGCGACTGATTGAGTCGAAACATTATAAGACTGCGGTGGTTATTGGCGCAGACGTGCTGAGTCCGTTCATTGTCTCGGGCTTCTCGTCGTTTAAGGCTATCTCATCGGAGCCGTGTCGTCCGTTCGACGCTGCGCGTAAGGGCTTGAACCTTGGCGAGGCAGGTGCAGCGATGGTGCTGACCGAAGGCGACAGCGGCTGGGTATTGAAGGCAGGGAGTATGCACAACGATGCGAATCATATCTCGGGTCCGTCTCGTACGGGCGAGGGTGCATACCGTTGTCTGCGTGATGTGCTGAGCGTGGTGCCGCAGGAGGATGTCGCCTTGGTGAGCGTACATGGTACTGCCACCTTGTACAACGATGAGATGGAGGCTAAGGCGCTGCTGCGTGCGGGTCTGCAGGACAAACCTATCATGGCGCTGAAGGGTTACTTTGGGCACACCTTGGGTGCCGCTGGAGTCTTGGAGACGGTGGTGGCAATGCAGGCTTTGGAACACGGTCAGATGCCGGCTTGTCGAGGGTTCGAGACGATAGGGACATCGGTGGCGCTCAATATAACGAACACCAACCGACCTATCGCTGGTCGCACTTTTATCAAGATGTTATCGGGCTTCGGTGGGTCGAATGCCGCATTGGCTATGAGTTTATGTTGACGACGCTCTACGATATTATCATCACGCCCACGCAGGTGACTCTTTGCGGTGAGACACTGCCTACGGAGAGCACGGGCGAGGCTCTATTGACGGAACTGTATCGCAACTATGTGGGTGACTATCCGAAGTTTTTCAAGATGGATACCCTCTCGCGATTGGGCTTTGTGGCATCGGAACTGCTGCTCAATAAGGAAGGCAATCGGTTCGTTGAGCGTGAGGACAGGGCTATCATCTTTGCCAACAGAACTGGCTCTTTGAAAGACGACACGGACTATTACCATACCATAAACGATGCGGAGAACTATTACCCGAGTCCGGCACTGTTTGTGTACACCTTGCCCAATATTGTGACAGGGGAGATTGCCATCCGCAATCACTATTACGGTGAGACGGCGTTCTACTTGCTTGACGATGAAGGTCCGCTCGATATGCTGGTCGAGACCTCTATCGTAAAGCCCACGACATCGGTCCTTGCAGGCTGGATAGAATGTCCGAACCCAGACGCTTTTATTTGCAAACTTAAAATACAGAGATATGAATGATACAATACAACTAAAGCAAGATATCATTGATGCGCTCAATCTATCGGACCTTACCCCTGCGGACATCGACAACGATGCGCCGCTCTTTGGTGACGGATTGGGTCTGGACAGCATTGATGCGCTTGAGTTGATCGTGATGCTTGACAAGAACTACGGTATCAAGATCTCCGACCCAAAGGAGAGTAAGGCTATCTTCCAATCGGTGAACACCTTGGCTAAGTATATTGAAGAGCATAGCAATCACTAAGATGCGCATTGTCGTTACGGGCATAGGAAGTATCTCAGCCGTGGCATTTGATGCATCGGTAGACTGTCTGCGCCATGAGCAGACGGGCTTGCGCCGTGGGCATACCCTTGCCGGAACGACCTACTCGTTGCCCTTAGGCGTTGTACCCCAGAGCAATGAGCAATTGGCTGCCGCTTTGGGAGTGCGCGATAGGCTTCTGCCTCGCAATGCGCTATTGGGTATGTGGGCTGCGCGGGAGGCGTTGGCTTCTGCTAAGATACCTCCGTCGGATTATTCGCACATCGCTTTCTTCAATGGTACTACCGTTGGGGGTATGGACCTTACGGAGCAATGCTATGCTGCTTGGTTGCAAGGGCAGAGTAGGGAGGTGGCAGTGCAACACGAGGCGCATGCCTCTACGGAGGACATCTCTCGTTACTTTGGAGGCTTGGGCGAGGCTGTGACTATCTCGACGGCCTGTTCGTCGGCTCTCAACGCATTGATCTCGGGAGCCAATCGGCTGCGTGCCGGACAGTGCGAGTATGCCTTGGTGGGCGGAACGGAAGCCCTCACGCGTTTCCACTTAGAGGGTTTTCGGTCATTGCATATCGTCGACGAAGCGTTATGCCGTCCATTCTCAGCCGACCGCGCAGGACTCAACTTAGGTGAGGGCGCGGCCTACTTGATGCTTGAGACCGAGCAGCATGCCTTGTCGAGAGGTGCTACTATCCTTGCCTATCTGGCAGGTTACGCCAATGCATGCGACGCTTATCATCAGACGGCTTCGTCGCCGGAAGGTGAAGGGGCTTATAGAGCCATGACGCAGGCACTGACTATGGCTTCTATTACGCCGTCTAAGATCGATTATATCAATGCCCATGGAACGGCTACGCCTAACAATGACGCAAGCGAGATGGCGGCTTTCCGACGGGTGTTTGGTGCGGCACTGCCGCTCTATTCATCGACAAAAGCCTATACCGGTCACACTACCTCTGCCTCGGGTGCTATCGAGGCGGTGTTCTCAGTGCAGTGTCTGCGGCAAGGCTTCGTGCCTGCCTCGTTGGGCTGTGAGCATACCGATGAGGGTGTGCCGCTGCCGGTACGGCATACCGTGGAACGACCTCTGCACTATGTGCTGAGTAACGCTTTCGGCTTTGGAGGCAACTGCAGCACTGTGATCTTCTCATCCTTGCCGACCGAACTGCCTGCGCTTCAGCCGTCTGACACCGTGCGTACGTCAACGGTGCAGGTCGACGATATGTCGGAGGCGAAACAGTATATCGCACCCATGCAGTTGCGTCGCTTGACGCCTACTTTGGCGCTGTCGTTGGCATCGGCTTTGAAAGTCCTGCGACAAGAGAATATTGCCGAACCCGATGCTGTTGTGTGTGCCACGCGTAACGGTTCGATCATGCAGTCACGCCAACTGCTCGACGCACTGATAGCGAACGAGGAACTGTCCCCAACGCGCTTCATGCAGTCGACGCATAACACGATGACGGCAATGGTGGCGCAGCAAACCAAGGCGCATGGGTATAACTGCACCTACTCGTGTGGCATCGACTCCGAACGGCAGACTATCCGTGAGGCACAACTGTTGGTGGGTACTGGCTTGGTACACAATGCTTTGGTGGTATGCTTCGATGAAGCCGATGAGGTGTGGCAACAGTTCTTCGATACCCCGTTGCCGTCGTTCCATAAAGCCTATATAATCAAACCCTTATAGTATCGACATGGTCCGTTTATTACTTCTTATACTCATACAAAGCGTAGCCTTGACCTTAGGACAAGTGATGATGCGTCTCGCACTCCAAGCCATGGGTGCCGTGTCGTTCTCGTGGACTTTTATCCATGCGCAGTTGCTGAACTTCTGGTGGCTCGGTTGTGGCGTAGCGTTTCTAACGGCTGGGTTGCTGTGGATGTATATATTGAAGCACTATCCCTTCTCGGTGGCATACCCTATGGCGAGCGTATGTTATGTGTTTGGTATGATTGCCGCTATCTTTGTTTTCCACGAGCATGTCTCACTCACGCAATGGTTGGGCGTGCTGCTTATCATGGGCGGATGTTTCCTTATAGCCAAATGAATAGATGACCTCATTACTCCTTGCCATATTACTCCTTGTGACGCCGCCAACCCCACAGCAAGTGGAAGCCGACTTCACGCAGACCAAGACCACATCGCTATTGAAAGGTGAACAAGTGTCTACCGGTCATTTCTCGTACAAAGCCCCCGACTATCTCCGATGGGAGTATCTCACGCCCACATCCCTTGTCTGGACCACGGTGAACGACGGTACAACCAATCAGCATATCCAACAGGTTCTGCACCTTATCCTGCGCACTATCAATGGCGACTATTTGCAAGAGAACAGCGACTTCGCCGTCTCGCAGACAGCCACCGATACCTATCTGCTCTCGCCTAAGAAACGCGAGTTGCGTCAACTCTTTACCTCCATCCGTATTCATCTCGTCGAAGCCACCGGCTTGGCAGACCAAGTGGTGCTCACCGAGAAGAACGGCGACACCACAACCATTGCCTTCCGTTATACCCACTGACCAAAAATTCCTATGCCTGTCTCCACCTTATCCGTCTGTGCACTCATCCCTACCTACAACAATGCCGGTACGGTGATCGATGTCATCCAACGCACACACCAGTATATGGAGAACATCATCGTGGTCAATGACGGTTCGACCGACCACACTGCCCAACTGCTGCAGTCCCTGTCCTTTCCCGTAACCGTCATCTCTTATCCTCACAACAAAGGCAAAGGGCATGCCTTGCGCGAAGGCTTCCGTGAGGCACAACGCCAGCACTTCACCTATGTCCTCACCCTTGACGCTGATGGGCAGCACTATCCCGAAGACATACCCTCAATGCTTCGAGTGCTAAGGGCTAACCCATGCGCGATGATAGTAGGCAGCCGTTCGCTCCAACAAGAGAACATGCCGGCACGCAACACTTTTGCTAACCGTTTTAGTAACTTCTGGTTCACTCTCCAAACCGGACTGCACCTGCCTGATACACAGACCGGTATGCGTATCTACCCGATGCGTTATATGAAAGGACTCTCGCTGCTCACCTCTCGTTATGAGGCAGAACTCGAACTATTAGTCTTCATGGCATGGGCAGATGTGCGTATCATACCCGTGCCCGTTCGTGTCTATTACCCTCCGAAGGAACAGCGTGTCAGTCACTTCCGTCCTGCGTACGACTTCACACGCATCAGCCTACTCAATACCGTCCTCTGTCTCTTGGCTGTCGTATACGGTCTGCCACGAAGGTATTGCTCTACACTACTTTATATCCTCGTCTTCCTTACCTCGGCAATACTGTTGCAGCCCGTAGCCTTGTTCTGCTTGCTATTTGGCAGACGAAGCAAGGCTTGCAAGAGGTTATTCCACACGCTCTTCACGGCTGCCGCCAAGGCAATGACTTATATGGTGGGATGCCACTTTACGAGTAGGGACTCGTTCCGGCTATTGAGCGAACCAACTCTGTATATCTGCAACCATCAGTCCCTGCTCGATATCTTGATCTTGCTCTCACGCAGCCCACGGCTACTCATCCTTACTAAAGGCTATGTCCGTCGTAATCCTTTCTTTGGACTGCTCGTTCGCTATGCCGATTTCCCGACGGTGGAAGATGATATGGACAGTAATATCTCAACCTTAGAACCGCTTATCGGTCAAGGCTATTCGCTCTTGGTCTTCCCTGAGGGTACTCGTAGTCCGCAAGGGCTGCCTGCACGCTTCCACAAAGGTGCCTTCTACCTTGCTGAACACCTTCACCTACCGTTGCAACCGCTTCTGCTGCAGGGTACGGGTACTATCCTGCCCAAACATCAACTGCATATCTATCGTGGCGACTTCTCGCTCGAGACCCTGCAGCCAATCACTTCGACCGATACGGACTACCGATCGCTATGCAAGGCGTACGGTCACCTATACAAACAACTCTTTGCCCTGCAATGACGCATGAAGAACTACCTTCGACATATCTTCCTTCTGCTGTCCTTGCCGTTACTCTCGCTCTCGCTTGCTCATGCTGATACCCCACGAGGCGTGACGCTCACACCTTTCTTAGCCGATAGTGCCAACACAGGGGTAGCCGTCGTTGTCTGTCCTGGAGGTAGTTACTCGTGGCTCGATCTCGATACCGAAGGCACAGTGGTGGCGCAGTGGCTGCAACAGAACGGCATCAATGCGTTTGTCCTTAAGTACCGCGTAGCCAATGTCAGTGCCTACATTGTCGGATATCGAGTCTTAGGCATGGGTAACCGCTACCCCGACATGCTAAACGATGTAGAGTGGGCTCTGCAACAGGTCTATACACAAGCCGACTCGCTCCACATAGACACTACCCGCATCGGCGTGATGGGCTTCTCTGCCGGAGGACACCTCACCATGATCTCCTACCTGCTCAACCGCACGCCTTACAAACCCCATTTTCTATGCCCCATCTATCCTGTGGTAACCATGTCCCATCCGCAGTATACGCACCGCCGTTCCCGTCGTGGAGCACTGGGCGTATGGCGGCAGTTCGATAAGCAATGGCAAGACTCCCTGTCCGTAGAGAAGCATATAACCGACGACTGTCCGCCCGTGTTCCTCGTCAATTGCAAAGACGACCCTACCGTGCGCTACGAGAACTCCCTCTTGCTCGACTCTGCACTCACTGCGCATCATATACCGCACCAGTATATCCTCTATCAGACAGGAGGACACGGCTTTGGTGCAGACGATAATAAAGGTACTTCAGAATCACAACAATGGAAAAAAGCATTTCTAACATGGATATCGAATATCAATCAGTAGAGGACATCCGACGCTGTCAAGAGGAACTCCTGCGCCAACAGATGACCTACTTATCGGAGCACTCTCCCTACTACCAACGGCTCTTTTGTGAACATAATATCGACCCTGCAACAATCCGCACCCTCGATGACCTCAGTCGCATACCTTTCACCGAGAAGTGTGACCTCCAACTCTATAACGCCGACTTCCTTTGTGTACCCCAAGAGCAGATCATAGACTATATCACCACTTCCGGTACGCTCGGTGACCCCGTCACCTTTGGTTGCACCGAGCACGACCTGCAACGCCTTGCCTACAACGAACAGAAATCGTTTGCCTGCGCGGGCATCACCCCCACCGATAAGGTGCAACTCATGGTCACTATCGACAAGCGTTTCATGGCCGGACTTGCCTATTGGCTCGGGCTGCGTGCCTTGGGTGCTGGCGCTATCCGTGTCGGTAATGGCAACCCAGCCCTGCAATGGGACACCATCGCACGCCTCCATCCAACGGCTATCATGTGCGTACCCTCCTTCATCCTGCGCCTGATCGATTATGCAGAAGAGAATAACATCGACTATCACCATTCCTCTATCCGTAAGATAATAGGCATTGGCGAGGGACTACGCGAACAAGACTTCCGACTTAACCTCCTCGGACAACGAATACACGAACGCTGGTCCGAGGTGCAACTCTTTGCCACCTATTCCTCTACCGAGATGTCGGCCACCTTCTCCGAATGCCCAAGCGGCTGCGGCGGACATGTGCACCCCGAACTCATCATCACCGAGATAATAGGCGAGGATAATCGACCCGTTCCCGATGGCGAAATGGGCGAAGTGGTAGTCACAACCCTTGGCGTCGAAGGCATGCCGCTATTGCGTTTCCGTACGGGCGACATAGCCGCCAAGATCGTTGCACCATGCGCCTGCGGCAGAAACGCTTACCGACTCACACCGCTGATAGGACGCAAGAACAACATGCTCAAACTCAAAGGAACAACGATCTATCCCCCTGCCCTTAACGATGTGCTTAACCAGACCGACTATGTGCAGAACTATGTGGTCTATGCCCGCACCTCCGTCACAGGAACCGACGATGTGCTCGTTCGCGTGGGTATAAAGAATAATGGCCATCACCTCAGTCCTGACGAACTGATAAAAGACCTCAAAGACCGCTTCCGTGCACGACTACGCGTGGCACCCGCTGTTGAGATAGCCCCCGTCGACGAGATACAAACCATCAACTTCCCAGTCAAAGCACGCAAACCCGTACAGTTTATCGACCTTCGCAAATGAGAATATTCTTGCGTCTCTACGATTACTTGCAGCATCACCGCCATCTGCGCCTTGCCCTGCTCATCGGAACGATAGTCCTATTGCTCCTCCCCCTGCCATGGCTATCGCTCACGGAGGATATCACCGACTTCCTTCCGCTCACCCAGCAGCAACGCAACGACACACATATCTACCAGCAACTCGCAGAGTCCGACAAGATAGTATTCATCGTTACCCTTGCCGATACCACATCTACTAACCCCGACCGTCTTGCCGATGCCATCGACTCTCTGCAGCAACAACTTCTCCAGCACGCACCCGAGTATATACCATACCTCACCACACAAGTCGACTATGACGCATACATGGATGCTATCAACCATATCTATACTTATGCCCCATATTACCTCACTGCGTCAGACTATGCCCGAATCGACTCCCTGCTCTGCGACAGTGACTATGTAGCCCAACAGGTGCTTGCTTGCCGCCAACGACTCGACCTGCCTCTCACTGGCATCGTCTCCCAACAGATAACCCACGACCCGCTATCGCTCTTCACACCCCTACTGAACCAGTTCGCTCAGTATGCCCAAGGACTCGGCGCCTTCGCACTTTACGATGGCTATATGATAACCGCCGACCAACAACGAGCCTTCGCCTTCTTGACTTCACCATACGGGATGAACGACACAAAAAACAATGCCGCTCTCGTTGCCCAACTGCAAGACTATGCCGATGCCGTCGAAACGGCTCTACCTGATGTACATATCCGCCTGCATGGCGCACCTGTAGTAGCCGTAGGCAATGCCAACCAGATACGCCACGACTCCCTTCTCGCTGTTGCAATAGCACTCATAGCCATCCTATTGCTCCTATGGCGGACATTGCCACGAAAACGCGACCTCCTACTTATCCTCCTTACCGTCTCTTTTGGCTGGCTTATGGGCATCAGCGTCATGGCACTGTTCCGACACGAAGTGTCCCTTATCGTACTGGGTATCAGTTCTGTACTAATAGGTATAGCCGTCAACTACCCCCTCCATCTCTTGGTGCACCGTAAGTACACCGACTCCCCACGCACTACCCTCAAAGAGACCATCTCCCCGCTCATCATAGGCAACATAACCACCGTCGGTGCCTTCCTCACATTGCTCCCTCTCTCTGCCGTTGCCCTACGGGACCTCGGATTGTTCTCTGCCGCCATGCTTGTTGGGACGATACTATTCACCGTCATATTCCTACCGCACCTCCTGCCCAAAAACATAAAAATAGAACCTACACCCACCGTCCTACAACAGAAAGCCTATAACCCCCATCGCCGCAAGTGTGTTAGTATCCTCGCAACCAGCCTACTGCTCATTATTACTGCTGTACTGGCAGTATTCTCTTTTCGTACCGATTTCGATACCAATGTCAGCCATCTCAACTACATGACCCCACAGCAGCGGGACGATTTCCAATACTTCACCGCCTTAGCCGGACAACCGCTCGGTACCGAGGTCTATCTCGTCTCGCAGGCGTCCAACTGGTCCTCCGCATCCCAACAAGCCCTTGAGGCACAGACCGTGGTCGACTCACTCCTGCAAGAAGGAACCATCCTCCAACAACGCAGTGCCCTGCGCTATATCCCTTCCCATGAAGAGCAGATCCGCCGTCTCGACCGTTGGCAGACCTTCACGCGCCAATATGCTTCCGTCATCGAACCCCAACTGGCGGCTGCCGCTGCGCAATATGGCTTTCAAGACGATGCCTTCGCGCCCTTTGCCAGTATGCTCCATGCCGACTATCCAGTGCAGGACTATCCATTCTTTGCGCCAGTCCTATCCACGCTCTTCCGTGGCTATTACCTCGACCAACCCGATGCCTACACCTTGGCAGATCGACTCATCGTTCCTGCCGATTGTGTCCAAGAGGTCGAGCAACGCCTTGCGCAGTTCCATTGCTTCGATATGACAACCCTTAACGCCTCCGTTGCCACCCATCTATCGTCCAACTTCAACTATATCGGCATCGCCTGCTCACTCATCGTCTTCCTCTTCCTTTGGATTGCTTTCCGCAGTTTCTTTGTTGCCCTTGTCGCCTTCCTACCGATGGCACTCTCATGGGTATGGATTCTCGGTATCATGTCCCTCACCGGCATATCCTTTAATATCGTCAATATCATACTTGCCACCTTCATTTTCGGACAAGGCGACGACTATACTATCTTCATCACCGAAGGGCAACTCTACGAACGCCGCACCGGCAAACCTATCTTGCCGCAGTATCGTCAAAGCATACTCCTATCGGCGGCAATAATGTTCGTGGGCATTGGCGTACTCATCTTTGCCAAACACCCTGCCATGCACTCACTCGGTGAGGTCACGCTCATTGGCATGTCTGTAGTTGTACTCATGGCGTTCCTTGTCCCACCCATCTGCTTCCGCATCTCCGACCGCCTCCGTTCCCTATTCAAGAGAAAGACAAAATAAAGACGAAAGACGAAAGACAAAAGACGAAATAACCCCAACCTCAACCAATTCAACTTCTCCTAAACTCCTAAACTCCTAAACTCCTAAACCAATAAACTAATAAACCCAATTCCCTTGCACTATTCCCATAAATGTCGTACCTTTGCCCCACAATATCAAATACAAACCGATATGAAGAAATTTCTTTCTATCCTTTGCGCTCTATCGCTTTGCTTGAGCGCATCGGCGGCTAGCAAGAAGAAAGCCGACAAAGACACACAGCAGTTCCGTTATGAGATCGAGTGCGCCGGCAACGCAACCCAAGGCACCTATCTCGTCAAGGTCTGGAGTTATTCTAAGAAAGCCAATGTGGCAGAGGACCAGTGCCGCAAGAATGCCGTACATGGCGTTATCTTCAAAGGCTACGGTGGCAACGGATGCGTCTCACAACGCCCTCTCTGTTCTACTCCTGGTGCCGAAGAACAATACGACACCTACTTCAAGAAGTTCTTTGAGACAGGCGGTGAGTTCCAACGCTATGCCTCCATCATCGAGGGCACTACCGAAACCGTCAAAGTAGGCAAAGAGTATAAAGTAGGCGTCATCGTCAGCGTTCGCAAAGACGATCTCCGTCGCGCACTCGAAGCCGCAGGCGTTATTCGCGCTCTCAACGCAGGTTTCTAATAATTGGATGTTCTAAAAATTCCACGTTTTTGATTTTACTACTAATCGGGATGTATCCTCACTTTTTGAGTGCTTTGTGTTTTTTATTTGAATCTGCTTGTCTTTCACTCAGTCACAATGCTCGCATTGCTCCTTCGTTCAAGCCAACCATCTCCTAAATAAAAATCCACAAATCATCTCAAAAGCAATTTTTAGAACATCCCTAATCAGTCCGCCATCCTTTAGCCGAAGACGGTCATAAATACAGAACAAATGAAACGAATAAACAAAATCATAGTACCCATATTTGCAGTACTAACCCTCGTAGGCTGTGGCTCACGCAAGTCGCAAGCCTACTACGACCAACCCAGTAAAGTTCTATCTGCCAACTACGACGGCTCCTATGTCATCCGTACCGAAGTGCGAGCACGCAATGCTGCCGCCGCTTTCACAGACGCACAACGCAAAGCCGTACGAGAAGTCATATTCTCGGGCGTAGCAGCCGGCTCGAATGGTGTACAAGACCTCAAACCCTTATGCTTCGACATGAATGCACAAGAGAAATACGAGGACTACTTCAACGCTTTCTTCTCCGATAATGGCGCATGGAAGGACTATTGCTCACTCGCTGACCGACGCACCGGCACCTCCACCTTTAAGCGTACACGTACGCAGATGGTGCAGACCGTTACTGTCACCGTCAAGCGCTCTGAACTCAAAGCCAAACTGCAAGCCGACGGTATTATCCCTGCCGAAAACCGCTACGAAGTAAAATAGCGCAAACTACGCAAACAACGAAAACTACTTTCGTTAACGCAAACAACATAAACTACGAAAACTACTTTCATCATGAAAAAGTCAATCATCCTCCTAATAGCGACCCTCTGTACCTCGCTATCTTTCGCACAGATAAAGAAACCCGAACTCATGGTATTCCCATCAGATGTATGGTGCATTAACAACGGTTACTATACCGAAGTCGATAACATGGGCACCACCGAGAAAGTGCCAAACTATAAGCAGGCACTCCAAGAGAACGTTGAACTAAAACTTGCTATTGCCAAGATCAACGACCTCATGGCAGAACGACAGTTCCCTCTCCAGAGCCTCGAACAAGCCATTAAGAATGTAGAGCAACGCCGTGCAGAAGACAACATGACCGTTAGCAAAGCAGGCAACGAACTCGCCGAGAGTCCTCTCGATGAGTTGGCACGAGCAGCCAAGGCCGATATCATTCTCGAACTCACTTGGGATGTCAAAGACCAAGGTCCGAAACACTCGGTCTCCTATGTTCTCGAAGCCAAGGATGCTTACACCAGCAAGAGTATCGGTGCAGTAAGCGGTGCAGGACAACCCTCTATGACTGCCGATGTCGATGTGCTCCTCGAAGAGGCTATTGTGGCGAATATCGATAACTTCAATATCCGACTCCAAGACTACTTCACCGAGATGCAGACCATCGGACGAGAGATAGTACTCGACATCAAAGTGTTCGACAACAACGCCGCAGGCATCGACCTCGAGACAGAATACAACGGCGAAGAACTCATCGAGATAATCAACCGATGGATGTTCCAAAACACGGTCAGTGGACGCTTCTCGATGCCTTATGCCAGCGAGAACGTGGCTAACTTTACGCAAGTGCGCATACCCGTCTACGACGACTACGGTATCCCTATTGATGCTAATGCCTTTGCTCGCAAACTGTCGAAGATGTTGAAGAAAGAGCCGTATAACATCCCAAGCAAAGTGCTCGTCAAAGGACTCGGTCGCGCCGTCATCATCCTCGGCGAGAAATAACGTGCAACCACCAACATGTAATCACTAACGTGTAACCACTAACAATAAAAAACATGAAAAGATTATCAGTAATGATTCTGGCTGCTTGCTTTGCACTCACAGCAGCAGCCCAAGATACGCAATACCTGCCTATCGCAGTCTATGTCGATCAGCAAGCCGAACCGTGCCCTGCCACAGCCCAAGTGCAGATAAAAAACAAACTGACACAACTCCTTACCAAGAACGGTATCGCCTCGATGGATTACTTCGGACAGTTCTTCATTACCGCTTTTATCGTGCCGCAGACCAAGGATGTCGTCTCCTCCGCACCCATGAAGATTGCCGAGAAGATGGATGTTATGTTCTATATTGCTGACTACACCAACCAAGTAGTATTCGCTTCCACCTCCCTCTCCGCCCGTGGAGTAGGGGACAACGAAGCCAAGTGTTATATGAACGCTATCAAGAGCATCAACCTCTCCTCGCCCGAACTCACACAGTTTGTGCAAGAAGGAAAAGCCAAGATACTCGCATACTACGATCACGAAGCCGATAACATCATCAAGAAGGCCAATTTCTTAGCCTCTACCAAACAATATGAAGAGGCGCTATCGCTCGTGGTAACTATTCCGCAACAATGCAGTAAGTACGACGCTGCCCTGCAAGCCGGACTCAACATCTACCAACAGTATATCGACTATCAATGCAATGTCAATCTCGCTTCGGCACGACAAGCATGGGCAGCCGAACAGAACAGCAAAGGTGCTACCAAAGCCGGCGAATACCTCGCACTCATCCTCCCCGATGCTGGATGTTACGACGAGGCTATGAACCTCTACACCGAGATCAAAGGAAAGGTACTCGACGACTGGAAGTTCGAGATGAAGAAATATCAAGACTCTGTCGATATTGAGAAACAACGCATCGACGCCATGCGTGAGGTAGGTGTGGCCTACGGTAAGGGACAACAACCTACTACCACCAACATCGGTTTCCTGAGATAATCAACTGTGTAATGAAGAAAACCTGTATCATACTTAAGGGATGTTCTAAAAATTCCACGTTTCGTTATTGTGTTTCTAATTGGGATGTTTCCCTAAATAAAAAATCACAAATCATCACAAAAACAATTTTTAGAACATTCCTTATGGTAGCGACTCTACTCGGGCCGCTATCGTTGTATGCCGAACAGACTCTCTCCTACAGACGCAATGCCCTTGCTACCATGCTCGTCTATCACCCAGAGGACGAGTTCGGCTTAGAGATATTCAAAGCCTTCGACTCCCTCCCTATGCCCGATAAGTACGATGCGCACCAGACGCGTTGGCGCGTTATTGATAACAGCGAGGTCGTAGGCGTGCAACGCAACGATACAGGTTACTATAAAGCCACCTACGGACATGCCCTCTCTGCCTCCGAACTGCAGAAGAACGCACTCTATACCGAGAACCTACTCAATAGCCAACAGATGGGCAACGCCCTCGTGGCACAGTGGTTCAATCTACAAGGCGATAGCGTCAGCAACGCTGTCTTCTCTACCGATATCATCGCCGAGCGTGGACAATACAATGCCTCTGATGTGGATGTAGCCGTAGCACTGCACACCACCAAAGGACTTGCCACACTCTCCGATGCCGGCGAGGAACTCATAGGGCAGACCTTCGTGCTCGTCAACGATATAACCTATGTCACCGCCGAACAAGAAGCCGAAGCCACCAAGATTGCCTTCGCCGTCATTGGCGGACTGCTCAACGGATTGATGGGAGGTAACACCGGTACAGACCTCGCCAAATCCGTTGGCGAGATAGCCGACAGTTTCACAGGCTTTAAGGTCAAGACACATAGTTACCTCTACCAACTCGTGTGGAACGACTCTATTGCCTCTATCTTCTATCAGAACTATTACACCGCCACACCCAATCCTGAGAAGATAAGCGCTTTTCTCGACGATAGCACGACTTTCCGCCTCAAGTATGTGGCACACGAGTATGAGTTCGACAAGAAAAGTGTACTCAAAGGGCAATACGAACGATCCGAACTGTGTCGTACAATCTGCGCACGGTCCATGGATAAGAACATCGTTGCTCTTGCAAAGCAATACGAGGACTTCAAAGTCAAAACACCTATCTACTCTGTCCTCTATAACGACAAAGGACAGATCAGTGGCTATGCCGCTAAGATAGGCATGAAAGAGGGTATCACCGATGCTTCTAAGTTCCAAGTGGTTGAACGGCGACTCGACCCCGAGACCGGCAAGACGACCTATAAGTATATTGCAACCGTCAAGCCAGTAAAGAACAAAGTGTGGGACAACCGATACAATGCCGTCAAAGAGCAAGCCTCCGGCTCCGACCTTACCTACACTACCTTCAAGAAAGTGTCCGGCGGAGAGATTCTACCAGGCATGCTTCTCATCGAAGGCAAATACCGCAAAGTAACAGAATAACAATAAAATAACTAGAATAAAATATATAGAAGCTCTAGAACTTCTAGAATATCTAGAATATCTAGAATACCCATAAACTTCTAAACCCTATTCAACCCATTAAACTTCTCCTAAACTAATAAACCAAGAAAAATGTCTCTCCTCCTCATCCTCTCCCTCCTTCTCAACGCCACATGGGTTCCCATGGTGCGCCACTTCTCGCCCAACGACTATGCTGCGGGTACACAGAACTGGACTGTCCTCGAACAACAGAACGGCTGGATATATGCCGCCAATAACTATGGCTTACTCGAGTTCGACGGCTCCTATTGGAATATCTACGGTATCAATAACTCCACCGCTGTACGCTCCGTAGCACGCGACACGGCAGGCACACTTTATGTCGGCGGTACCAACGAGTTTGGTGCGTTTTACCCCAACGAGGAAGGCACACTTACCTATCACTGCTTATCCGACAGTCTTCCCACGCGCTATCGGCAGTTCGGCGAGGTGTGGAATATACACGCGGCCAACGATGCCCTCTATATACAGACCCGCAACTACCTCTTTATCTGCGACCGGCAATACCATACCGAGGTTATCGACCCAGGCGCTATCATCTATACCTCTACGCTCGTCGACGGCAACCTCTATCTCGCTACCTCACGTGATATCTATATCCTCCATGGCAACCGACTCCATGCCCTCCGTGGCGCAGAACTGCTGCGCAACAACGAGATAACAGCCATGATACCGTTTCAACAGCATAACCTGCTCATCGCAACCGACTTCCGTGGCGTCTATCTCTATAACGGCGAACAGATACAGCACTTCCCCACCGAAGCCGATGACTATCTCAAAGCCAACCAACTCTATACCATCGCTGCCAGCGAACACTGCCTTGCCTTTGGTACCGTGCGCCGTGGCGTAGTGCTCACCGAACTCGATGGGTCACACCCACGATTCGTATCACGAAAAGATGGACTGCAAAACAATACCGTCCTCAGTATCTGTTTCGATGCACAAGAGAACATCTGGATGGGACTCGACAATGGTATTGACATGATGCCCTCTATTGCACCGAACATGTACCTCCACGACTCCGAGACCGACTATGGATCTGGCTACTCCAGTTGCGAATATAACAACACCCTCTATCTCGGCACCAACCAAGGAATGTATGCCATTGACCGTGGCTTTGCCAATAATAACCTACGCCTCATCGCAGGCAGTCAAGGACAAGTGTGGAGCGTAGCCGAGGTATGTGGCACTCTCTTCTGCTGCCACAATCGTGGACTCTTTACCCTCCAAGCCAACCAACTGC
Source organism: uncultured Bacteroides sp. (assembly GCA_964398075.1). Taxonomy (GTDB): domain Bacteria; phylum Bacteroidota; class Bacteroidia; order Bacteroidales; family Paludibacteraceae; genus Colicola. Next base: position 19,504 of record CAYNMA010000029.1, read on the forward strand.
AACCGCTGCAACAAGGCGATGGTTTCTGGAGCATCAAGCCCCTGTCTGACAACGAAGCCATTGCCGGCTCCTATACCGGATTCTATTATCTCACGAAGCATAACAACCACTGGACCATCCGACACCTCGATGGCTTCTCCGAGACCTCGCTCTATTATGATATCGATGCCACCGGACATATATGGCTGCTTACTTCGCAAGGCGTACAGCGACTCACTGTTGCACCCGACAAGAGCCATATCACCGCCGAACTGATGATTCCACAAGTGGCTGCCGAGCGAGTCTATTCGATTGCTAAACTGCATAACGAACTGTGGCTCACTGCCGACCACTATTGCGGAATCGTTGCCGCCGATGGCGTCTTGCGCGCGGATAACTCGCAAGCCGAACTGTTGTCCGGCGTACACCGATACACGCTCCTCAAAGAGGATAAGACCGGTAATATATGGTATCTCTACGACGACCGACTCAAGGTTAAGCCCTTCGATACCCAAACGCAGACTTTCCAACCCTCACGCGAGATGTTCTACCATCCCAACCTGCTGATAGGCGGCTTTGCTAACATCAGTTTCATCTACGATGGCGATGCCGTCTTAGGAGGCGTCGATGGCTTCTATCGACTTCATCTTGCACCTACACCCACCGTAACCCCCTCCGACGGACTCTATATACGCTCCATACGATGCTTGCAACCCCATCTGTCAAAGGTCTATGGCGAGTCCTATCCGCAGCACACAGGCAGTCTAACCCTACCTGCCGATGCCTACTCGCTGCAAGTGAAACTCAGTGGCAGCGATGTGGCACGACAACAAGTGCTCTACCGCACTCGCCTGCAACCGATGGAACGCGAGTTCACCGAGTGGCAGACTACCCCCTCTCGTGAGTTTATCGGACTCCAGTCGGGCGACTATCAACTCGATATAGAGATGCTCACACGCGACGACCAGACCCTCTCGCGCTCGTTCGATATACATATCAAGAAACCGTTCTATCGATCCCTTGCGGCTAAGTCGCTCTATGCCTTGCTCATACTCTTGTTCCTCGCCTATATCGTTTGGCGACTCTACAAAAGAGAACAAGCCGCAAAGCAGCGTGTTGCACAAGAGAAGAACGAAGAGATACGCCAACAACAGATGCGTATCTTGCAACTCGAGAACGAACAGACACAGTTCGAACTCAAGAACAAGAGCCGTGACCTCAGTACGGCGTTGCTCAATGAAGCCAATCGAAAAGAGTGGAACCAAGATATTCTCACCGGACTGCGCCGAGTGATGGATTGCCTCAATGCTAATAAGATTGTTGAGGCACAAGGACATGTGCAGAACCTGCAGAACCGACTCTCCCGAAACAATGAGAACAAGGTCGATTGGAAACGGTTCGAGGAGAACTTCGACCTCGCTAATAACCAGTTCATCGAACGACTGCAAGCACGCTATCCGTGGATGACGAAGCAGGAACGCAAACTGTGTGTCTATATCAAGATGGGATTGATAACAAAAGAGATAGCCCCTCTCATGGGTATCACGGTCCGTGGTGTTGAGATGATGCGCTACCGCATGCGCAGCAAGATGGACCTCCCCTCCAACACCGACCTCAAACAGTTCTTCTCTGAACTATAAAAATAACTAATTCCTAAAATCTAGAACTCCTAGAACTCCTAGAACTCCTAGAACATCTAGAATACCCTAAACACAAAACTAATAAACTAATAAACTACGCTCTTGCTTGGAATACCATCGCGTAGTTCCTCATCTGCCGCAGCATAGCCACCAGTCCATTATTGCGCGTAGGTGAGAGGTGTTCCCGTAGGTCGATTTGTTCAATGAAATAGAGGTCGCTGTCGAGTATCTCTTGCGGAGTGTGCCCGCTCAGACAGCGTATCAGGAGGCCCACAATTCCCTTTACCAAGATAGCATCGCTGTCGCCGGCATATACTACTTTCCCGTCCTCCATCTTGGCAGTGAACCAAACCTTACTCTGGCAACCGTCAATCAGGTTCTTCTCAATGCGGTCTTCCTCCGGAAACGGCGCTAACTCATTGCCGTAATCAATCAGCAGCGAATACTTATCCATCCAATCATCGAACGCACTAAACTCCTCGATGATAGCATCTTGTGTCTCATTTATTGTCATATCTTTATAGTCTTAATCAATGTTTAATTGTCAATTGTGAAATCAATTCATATACTGCCTCTGCCACCTTGGCATCGTCTCCAGCGTCGATCTCCTTGCCAATAAGGTCGGCTACTTCAATCGTATAGTTGGCTCTGCTATAATATTCCTCTCGGCCCGACATCTGCCATGCCACGAACTTATCTAACTCTTCTTTGGTCTTTGCTTGTAGGATAGGTCGCTCATTGAGGTCGGTCAACCACAACCGATCTGCCAGATGCTTGTTGGTCCATCGCAGATAGACGCTCGTTCCCAATTCCAGCAGACAGTCCATGTTGTCTTCCCAACACGGATAACCTCCGCCTGTGGCATATATCACTTTCTGTATTGGTAATTCCGACAGACTCTCCACGCAGTCTTTCTCTCGCTTGCGGAAAGCCTCTACGCCATATTGCCGGATATAATCGGCAGTACTCATACCATATATTTCGGCAAAAGCAGCATCTAAGTCCACAAAATGCCAACCCAAACGCTCTGCCACCATCCGTCCTACGGTGCTCTTACCCGCACCCATATATCCTATCAAATATACCGGCAACTCCATAAAGGGATGTTCTAAAAATTCCACGTTTCGTTATTATGTTACTCATTGGGATGTTTCTCCACTTTTTGAGTGCTTTGTGGTTTTTATTTGTATCTGCTTGCCTTTCACTCAGTCACAATGCTCGCATTGCTCCTTCGTTCAAGCCAACCATCTACTAAATAAAATTCCACAAATCATCTCAAAAGCAATTTTTAGAACATCCCTAAACCAATAAACTAAATCAACTAACTAAACAACGTGTAAACCCAAAACGTATAAACGGATAAACAACTTCTAAACTAATATACCTCCTCCCAAGAGGTCTCCTCCTTCCACCTAAGACAGTCCCTCTCAATATACGCTCTCACGAACACGCCCTCTACGGTAGGTTTGATCTCTCGCACCCACTGCCATGTCTGGTCGTATTCGCTCACCACAGACGCGCATTGTGGCGCACAGACGGTCTGTACCAGTATGATCTTGTCGCCCTCGATGAGCCAGTCGTATTCCACACCTTCTGTGATCTGTATCCGCAGGGTCTTGTCGGTTAACTCCAAAGGCAACGAGGTCGTTCCAAAACGGTTCGTCACGGGCTGCAGCACCGTTGTATCGTTCTCTCGGGTCGCTACCACCAACTCGTTTCCTATCATGTTACGCTGCTCGTTTGAGAGGAAAGGCAACAGGGCATCAGGCATCTGCAAGAACGCCTCTATCGGACTCATTGCCCACACCGCTGTCCCCACTAGTATAAACACTATACTCAATATCAACTTCCTATACTTCATACATCTATACATCATACATTCATACATCATATAATGTAACGGTCTTTAGTCTATTTAATCTTACAATATAACAACCGCTCTTCGTTGTATCGTCCCCACCATTCCTCTTCCGCATGTACCAACCGTGTCTCGCTCACGAAGTCGATAGCCACCATGTCGCCCATCCTCACCGTCACATACTGGCTCACTCTACTGATAGCCTCGTCTACACTGCACAAGAGGTCGGCTGCGCTATAATGCTTATTCTCTGCTTCCGTACCGATCTGCCAGTCGATAGCACTCTCCTGCTCCATCCAGTCGCCCACCACCAACGAGTTGTCGAACGCTGTAGCACGGAAGCAACGGTCGAGTGAGTAGGGTGGTGTAAGCAGGTCCTTCGCCTGCAGGTTAAGCCCCATTGCCACGCCGTCGTAGTATCGATGGGCAAAACGCTGCTCGATGCAACGACCTAACCGATTGATGCGTACCACAAGGCATGGTCGTGCCACGATCTGCTGCGTGAAATGCGGTAAGAAGAAAGGCTTACCGCCTACCAGCAACGCTGAGTCAGGCTTCATATATAGTGCCTGCTCCGTCTCGTCTACCTGTGTGATACCTAATATCTTCATGGCTTCATGGCTTTGGGATTATTCTAGGGATGTTCTAAAAATTCCACGTTTCGTTATTTCGTTACTCATTGGGATGTTTC
>CAYNMA010000030.1:0-2181 GCA_964398075.1 uncultured Bacteroides sp.
CCAACAAACAATTTTTTAATGGTCCTTTAATGGGCTTTAATGGAGTATATTTGACCATATCCTGACCATCAATGGAATATTTGGATAATATTTGATAATATTTGTTCCAACAAATCATTGATAGTCAATGGCAACGGAGTAATTGATGCCGCTCAGAACTCAAACTGCACCGGATGCCGTACTTTCAGTTTATCGTACCCTTCTTGGTTAAACTGATAGAGCGTAGCGGGTCGGTGTCCGCAGTCCGAGGGTTCTTGCCCAACGGCTTTCACTATCTCCAGGTTCAACATCTTACGGGAGAAGTTGCGCCTATCGAACGAGGTCTGAAACACTCGTTCGTAGGCTTGTTGCAACATCGTCATCGTGAAACGCTCCGGCAGCAACCCAAAGATCACTGGACGAAAATACGCCTCTTCACGAAATGACTCAAGGTCCATTATAGGTTTAGGTGTCATGGCAATGAGTTTGTCTTATTATACTTTTTATAATGATTTGTGATTTTTTATTTAGGAGATGGTTGGCTTGAACGAAGGAGCAATGTGGTGCATTGTGTCTGAGTGAAAGGCAAGCAGATTCAAATAAAAAACACAAAGCATTCTTATCTCAAAGGTCTTCCTTTATCGTCAATGAGTGTCCCAAACGACTCATCATACTTACCAAAGGCTGCAAAGAACGCATGTTTCGTCTGAGCCTTGATGCTATAGAATAATGGCGGCGTCAATGGGTGATAGTTCTTATCCATCAACCCCTCTTTGCCGTTGTAAGAGGTATAAACAAAGCACTCTGTTGGCTCTTCTATGAAATGCCCATGTGCATCCTTCTCCAAGGAAGTATAGGTCAATTCACGGATGTTCCTATAGATAACCTCACATATCATCTTTCCCTCATAGTCGTACAGATGCTCCATACCGTTATACTCCGACACAATGATACCCTCCGACCAGTCTATATCCACCATCTTATACTTACCTATAAGCACCGTATCCAACTCCTCCGTCAACACAATACACTGCTCCTCACGATGCAGGTTATATAGTTCATGGTCATAGTTCCACTCTATGCGGTCATACAACGGTCGTACCGCCCAATTGGCTGCCGTATCCAGTATACCCTTGCAACCATTATCCGAATTAACTATAAGTTTACCATGTACATAACACAACTCATAATCCCCACAGTAAGGCAGCGGATCGGCATTAACACGAGAACCGTCACGACGGAAGATATAGATACTGTCGTCCTTCACCATCACACCCCTATCGGAACGAATAGCCCACGCCATGTCGTAGTCAAGAGAGGTTATCAGTTTACCCGTATTAAGGTTGATATAAGCACGGTGGTCGTTCTTAGCAAGGATACCTATGGTATCACGATACGAACAATACAACCATTGAATACTGTCAACCAATATCTTACCCGTCTTCGGACTGTATATATACCGCCCATACCGATAGCGCAAGTCTGCATTGCCTATCGACTCACCCACGAGTTTACCCTTGAGATCCGTCTTGCTACCCGTACAATGTTTGCAAATACCCCACGTCGCAACACCCACCAAGACATAAAACAAAATCTTGCAGATAATAGACCACCTACGCTTCTTAGGCTTCGCCTCTCCTCCCGCTGTCTCACCTTCCTTCGCCTCTCCTTCCTTCGACTCACCTTCAGCACTCACGCTCTCTCCATCAGCAGTCCCCTCAGCAGCACCAGTAGCATTCTTGCTTTTCGTACTTTCCTTACTCTCAGTACTCTTCGTACCCGCAGCAGCACTCCCAACAGCCGAACCTTCAACGCTTTTTGCTTTCCCTGCGTCCTCAGTATTCGCTGCCGTTGTGCTCTCCGGTTTTGCCGATTTCTCAGCCTTTGCGTTCTCCGACTTCTCAGACTTTGTGCCCTCAGCCGTTTCCGACTTCTTTGCCGTCGTGCTTTCCGGTTTCGACGAGTTCTCTGTGGTTTTACTCTCAGTGTTTCCTGCTGTTATAGAGGTCTCATGACTCTCTGCAGCATTCACTTTCTTTTCTTCATTCACATCCATAATTACTATGTTTTAAAGGTTTATATTTCCGTTTTAAAGATTCGTATTCCCGTTTAAGAGATTTATATTCCCAACTTAAGGGATACAATTCCGCTTTAAGGCTTACATTTCCCGCTTTAAGGCTTACATTTCCCGTTTTAAGGCTT
>CAYNMA010000030.1:2281-23556 GCA_964398075.1 uncultured Bacteroides sp.
ACATTTCCCGCTTTAAGGGTTACAATTCCCGTTTTAAGGCTTACATTTCCCGTTTTAAGGCTTACATTTCCCGTTTTAAGGGTTACATTTCCCGTTTTAAGGCTTACATTTCCCGCTTTAAGGGTTACAATTCCCGTTTTAAGGCTTACATTTCCCGTTTCCGTCTGCGAAAGTAGAATGAATATAATTATTCTAAGAAAAAACAGTGGCTAGATGTATGAAATACACGAATATGTGTACTAAATACAACTTTTACCCCCAATTTGGTATAATCCCCCACTTTAACCTCCCACACTGGAAACGCAGACCTCGCCCGCAGAAAACTACACCAAACCCTGGGGACGCGGGCGCCTCGCCCGCGGGTAATTCCACCGTAGAGACGGTATTCCATACCGTCTCTCAAATAAAGAAACCTCGATTGTGGAGACGACGATTGTGGAGACGTGAAGCGAAGGCAGGTGCGAAGCACTGAGTCTGCCGGAGCGAGTGAAGTCCTGTGGACTGAACAAGAATACCATGTCGAGCCCTCATGTCGTCCGGGTCGCCAGACCCGTTTGACCCTACTCGCTGGGGACGCGGGCGCCTCGCCCGCGGGAATATACCACAGTAGAGACGGTATTGAATACCGTCTCTCAAAACCATATAACACAAGAACACCCAAACTCTTTCTTTTCATTTCTCTGCCACGCAGTGGCAAGGAAAAAAACACCGCTTGCGGCAAAGGAAAAGATCTCCCCGTTTACAGCAAGGAAAACCACCCGCTTTGGAACATTTTCTGTAATTTTCGTACCCCGCCACGCTTTCGTCTCTTTTCTTCAATTTTTCGCGAGCACGCAGTGCGAGCAGGAAACAAGCCCACACAGAGAAAACAAAGCCCGCACGCAGTGCGAGCAGGAAACAAGCCCGCACAAAGGAAACCAAAAGCCCGCACAAAGTGACAACAAAAAACGAGGAACACCATCACGGTGTCCCTCGCCAAATTTAAGATTATGGAAACTTATACAGTCTCTTTTCAATGCGAGTCTCTTACGAAACTCTATACCTCGCTTAGAGTTGAGGACCAGCAGCAACCAATGCCTTGCCTGCTTCGTTGGTCTCGTATTTTGCAAAGTTCTTGATGAAACGACCAGCCAAGTCTTTTGCTTTCTCTTCCCATTGCGAAGCATCTGCGTATGTGTCGCGTGGATCGAGGATAGCTGGATCTACACCTGGAAGAGCGGTCGGTACTTCGAAGTTGAAGTATGGGATCTTCTTTGTAGGAGCAGTCAGAATGTCGCCACCAAGGATAGCGTCGATAATTCCACGAGTATCGCGGATCGAGATACGCTTTCCAGTACCGTTCCAACCAGTGTTAACGAGGTATGCCTTAGCACCAGATTTCTCCATCTTCTTAACGAGTTCCTCAGCATATTTTGTTGGGTGCAACTCGAGGAATGCCTGACCGAAGCAAGCCGAGAATGTAGGAGTAGGCTCTGTGATACCACGCTCTGTACCTGCCAACTTAGCGGTGAAACCACTCAAGAAGTAGTACTTAGTCTGCTCTGGAGTCAAGATTGATACTGGAGGCAGTACACCGAATGCATCAGCTGACAAGAAGATTACATTCTTTGCAGCAGGACCAGCGGAGATAGGCTTAACGATCTTGTTGATGTGGTAGATAGGATACGATACACGAGTATTCTCGGTTACGCTCTTGTCTGCGAAATCAATCTTGCCGTTTGCGTCAACAGTAACGTTCTCCAACAGAGCATCACGTTTGATTGCACCATAGATATCAGGCTCGCTCTCTTTGTCAAGGTTGATAACCTTTGCATAGCAACCACCTTCGAGGTTGAATACGCCCTTGTCGTCCCATCCGTGCTCGTCATCACCAATCAGCAGACGCTTTGGATCGGTCGAAAGAGTAGTCTTTCCAGTTCCTGACAGACCAAAGAATACAGCAGTATTCTTGCCTTCCATATCAGTGTTAGCCGAGCAGTGCATCGAAGCGATACCCTTCAGTGGCAAGTAGTAGTTCTGCATCGAGAACATACCCTTCTTCATCTCTCCACCGTACCAAGTGTTGATGATCACTTGCTCGTGGCTGGTAGTATTGAATGCTACGCAGGTCTCTGAGTTCAAACCGAGTTCTTTGTAGTTCTCTACTTTTGCCTTCGAAGCATTGTAGATAACGAAGTTAGGCTCAAAACTCTCCAGTTCCTCTGCTGTAGGACGGATGAACATGTTTGTAACAAAGTGTGCCTGCCATGCTACTTCCATGATGAAGCGGACAGCCAAACGAGTCTCTTTGTTTGCACCGCAATATGCATCTACTACAAACAAACGCTTGTTGCACAACTCTTTCTGTGCCAAGGCTTTTACCTCACCCCATACCTTCTCAGTCATTGGGTGGTTATCGTTCTTGTAAGCATCTGAAGTCCACCATACATTGTTGTGACTCTGAGCATCATCAACGATGTATTTGTCCTTAGGAGAACGACCGGTGAACACACCTGTCATCACATTGACAGCACCAAGTTCGGTGACTTGACCTTTCTCATAGCCAGTTAGGTCTGACTTTGTCTCCTCTTCGAACATCTGTTCGTAAGATGGGTTGTGTACGATTTCAGTGGTACCATAAATACCGTACTGAGTTAAATCGAGTTTTTTCATAATTGAAATTATATAGTTATATGTTAGTTAATTACTACTGATTGTGTAGTCATGGAGATAGTCACTTCTTAAGGCGGTACAAAGGTACGGCAAACCATTCAATTCCACAATACCATTAGGGATTTTTTTCTCCATTAGAGAAGTAGAGTTGGCAAAAGAGGGCTAAAATAGGCTTATTCTGCTATTTCGAGATTGCATTATTCAGTTTTTAGGTCATTTTTATGCTCAAAAGCATAATTTTGCAGCACGATATGTTGCCCATATAGGGAAAGTGCCGTACTTTTGCACCGTGTTTTTCATGGTATTAGATTTAAGGTTAAGTAAAGATTGGGTTGTCGAGATGACAACCTTTCTTTTTTTATATAGGTACCAACAAAGTTAGCGGCCACGCGTTGTTGATTACTTGTTTATGGCTGCACGTTGATGGCTACACGTTGATGATTACATGTTTTTGGTTGCACTTTAGGAGTTGAGTAAAGTACAATAAAACTCCTTCTTGACGATTCTTCAAGAAACTCATTATCTTTCACATCTTCCCTTTCTTTCATTTCCTTTATTTCTCGCAAGCGCAGCGAGCAGGAGATATATTCTATTCATTTCTCTGCCACGCAGTGGCAAGGAAAAGCCAAGTTATCAGTAGTAGATAAAGAATCCACAGGCTCCGCAGAGACAGATGAGCAGGATAGGATTGAGTTTAGTAAAGAGCGTAAGCAAGAACACTGCTGCAAAAAGAATATAACTCCAATAGTCTATAAAAGTAGAAGAGTTCATCAACGACAGTGCCGCTGCGGCAATGAGTCCGATAACCACAAAGCGGAGATAATGCAAGATAGTGGCAATATACGGGTTATCTTTCAATCGGAAATACAATCGACATAGCGTAAGCATGATAATGAGCGAGGGCAGTATGATGGCAAAAGTGGCAAGCGCACTGCCCCATACACTGTCCGTCACGGTATACCCTACATAAGTAGCCGCATTGATACCAATCGGACCAGGCGTCATCTGACTGATAGCCACCATATCCACAAAATCCTCTTGCGTCATCCATCCATAAGAATATATCTCGTGCTGAATGAGACTCAATATCGCATAACCCCCTCCGAAGCCAAAGAGCCCAATCTTAAAGAAGGAGATAAACAGTTGCCAGTAGACTATCATTCTGCTTGCCCTTTCTCTTTTCTCTCCTTCAACCATGTATAGGCAAGCGATGCCACAATAGTAAGCAGGATAATCCATATTGGTGACAAGGGCAACAACCACAGCACGAGTGCCGTGGCAATAGGTATGATAGCCGTTGACCATGTAATCTTTGCCGACTTAGCCATCTTATATAACGGTGCAGCAATAAGTGCCACCACCGCAGGACGTATGCCTTTGAATATGGCCTCTACCGCAGGCTGCTCCTTATACTGAATAAAGATAGTAGCAATAAGCAGGATGATAACGAACGAGGGTAAGACACTGCCTAAGACCGTACAAATAACCCCTCGCCAACCCCGTATCTTATAGCCAATAAAGATAGCCGTATTGACTGCCATAACACCTGGTGCCGACTGCGCCAAGGCTAACATATTGAGGAACTCCTCTTCCTCTATCCAATGCTCTTTATCGACAATCTCTCGCTGTATAAGCGGTATCATGGCATACCCACCGCCTAAAGTGAATGTGCCTATCTTGAGAAATGTCCAGAATAGTTTCCAGTATATCATCTATGTGTGTGCTTGTATCCTTGTATCTTAATGTGCATCAATACAGCGTGCAAAGGTAGTGATATTTTACAATTGGACAATGTACAATTGGACAATTGAGTAATTAACAAGTAGCAATTAACAATTAACAAACCGAGTAATCGATTGATTGTGTGTATCCTATATAAAAAAGTTGCTAATTAAGGGGTGAAGTGTTGCGTAGTAAAGAAAAATGTTATACCTTTGCAGCCGATTTCCCTTGGGGAAGGGAGATTATGATTTTATTGGTTTTTAGTTGCCCAGGTGGCGGAATCGGTAGACGCGCTGGTCTCAAACACCAGTAGGTTCACCCCTGTGCCGGTTCGACCCCGGCCCTGGGTACAAGAAGAGAGAACTCGTGAGAGCTCTCTCTTCTTTTTTTGTTTAGCGTTTAGTGTTGAGTGTTATACGTTTTAGATAGATTGCAGTTTCTTGCGGAGGTCTTTTGGGGAGAGGCCGGTGCGCTTCTTGATATACTTACCGAAGAACGACTGGTTCGGGAAGTTCAGTTCATCCGATATCTGCTGTATGGTCATAGAGGTGGTTTGCAAAAGCACCTTCGTCTCTTCGACTACGCAACTCTCTATCAACTGCAGAGCAGAGGCACCACTTACTTGTTTCACAATAGCCGATAGGTATTTGGGTGTTATACACAGTTTGTCGGCATAATACTGCAAGTCACGATGATGCTTAAAGCCCATCGATAACTCTTTCACAAAATTAGAGAACACTTCTTCTTGTCTTCCGGATACAGGCGTAGAGCGGAGCGTTCCTTCGTGCGCATAGAGATTGCATATCTTAGCCAGCATAGCAAAGAGGAGCGCCTTCGCTGTGTTCTTACGGAAGATATTGTCAGTATTGCATACCTCAGCGAAGAGGAGTCGGTAATAGTCGGTCAGCCATACAACATCTTTCTCTGCAAGGGTCTCACAAGGGTTGCTACGTATATAGAGCAGCATCGGTACGATGATGCGTTGCAGTTGTACCACCTCGGCAAAGAGTCGCCTATCGCAACTAATGAAGATAGGTCGGAAGTCGGGCGAGGTACTAGTGACTCGCACTAACTGCCCTGGTAGGATAACGATATACTTATTCTGCGAGAATAGATACTGCTGCTCTCCTATCTCGACATTGCATGTTCCTTGTAGGCAAATACCAAAGACTGCCAACTCGACTCTGATGGTATCAGAACCGAGGGCAGTCTGTGAGAGATTGTCAAAGAGTGCTATTTCGTCACCCGCAAACGCCCCCGACGGTCCATGTTCAATGTTCCATTCTTGCAGCCTCTGCTGCAGGTCGTTGAGGTCGTATAGTTCCATTCCTTGCGGCGACGAGATTGATGATTATTATTCTCCGAGTTTCTTGAGTAGCTCCTTCATGTCGACAGCCTTGCCAATGATATTAGGCAGGTCAGCGATAGCAACACGCTCTTGCTGCATCGTATCACGATAACGGATAGTGACGCAATTGTCTTGCAGTGTATCGTGGTCGATGGTGATACAGAAAGGCGTACCGATAGCATCTTGACGACGATAGCGTTTACCGATAGAGTCTTTCTCGTCGTAAGCGCAACGGAAATCGTACTTGAGTAGGTTCATTACCTCTTGCGCTTTCTCTGGGAGTCCATCTTTCTTAACCAACGGCATGATACAAGCCTTGGTAGGTGCGAGTACAGGTGGGAGATTGAGTACTACTCGTGTCTCACCGTTCTCGAGCGCCTCCTCTTTGTAGGCAGAGCACATAACGCTGAGGAACATACGGTCGACACCAATAGAGGTCTCAATGACATACGGCGTATAACTTTGATTGAGTTCAGGGTCGAAGTACTCTATCTTCTTTCCGCTGTATTTAGCGTGCTGCGAAAGGTCGAAGTTGGTACGACTGTGGATACCCTCTACTTCCTTGAAGCCGAACGGCATGAGGAACTCAATATCGGTAGCGGCGTTGGCATAGTGAGCGAGTTTCTCGTGGTCGTGGAAACGATATTTCTCGTCGCCGAGACCGAGTGCTTTATGCCATTTGAGTCGGAACGCTTTCCAGTAGGCAAACCACTTCATCTCCTCGCCAGGGCGAACGAAGAACTGCATCTCCATCTGCTCGAACTCACGCATACGGAAGACAAACTGTCGTGCAACAATCTCGTTACGGAAGGCTTTACCTATCTGTGCAATACCGAAAGGAATCTTCATTCGTCCGGTCTTCTGCACATTAAGGAAGTTGACGAATATACCTTGTGCAGTCTCAGGACGCAGGTAAATCTTCATTGCTCCATCGGCAGTAGAACCCATCTCTGTCTGGAACATAAGGTTGAACTGGCGCACATCTGTCCAGTTGCGTGTGCCGCTTATAGGACATACTATCTCTTCGTCAAGGATGATCTGTTTGAGTTCTGCAAGGTCGTTTGCATTCATTGCCTTGCTGTAACGCTCATGCAGTGCATTGCGTTTGTCGATATGCTCTTTTACGCGTTCGTTGGTCTGCTTGAAGAGTTCCTCATCGAAACTGTCACCGAAGCGTTTACGTGCCTTATCGACTTCTTTTTGTATCTTCTCGTCGTACTTGGCAATCTGGTCCTCAATGAGCACATCTGCACGATAGCGTTTCTTGGAGTCACGGTTGTCTATCAGTGGGTCGTTGAAAGCATCTACGTGTCCTGATGCTTTCCAAACGGTAGGGTGCATGAAGATACTGGCATCGATGCCGACGATATTGTCGTGGACAAGCGTCATTGCGTCCCACCAATACTTCTTTATGTTGTTCTTGAGTTCGACTCCGTTTTGTCCGTAGTCATAGACGGCACCGAGTCCGTCGTAAATCTCACTGGAAGGGAAAACAAATCCGTATTCCTTGCAGTGCGCCACCATTTTCTTGAATATTTCTTCTTGTGTTGCCATGATTATGTAAGTTTTATCATTGGATTGGCAAAGGTACGGTGTTTTTTGTGAAAAAGCAAATATGCGCTATTTTTTGAGGTTCTAGATGTTCTAGTTGTTCTCGTTATACCAGTTGAATAAGGTATTCTGACAGGGACGGTATAGACACAACAAGAGAGGCAACGGATTGCCTCTCTTGTGCATTAACCTTATTATTATCGTATGAATTATGAATTACTTCAATGTACGGAAAGCACCGTTGAAGTGTGGCTTAGCCAATGATGCAGGTGCGATATGCTTGCGAACTGCTTTGGTATCCGATGAGTCATCACTAGCAGCGTCACCATCTGTTGCATCGTCGTCACCATCTTCTGCTTCTTCCTCACCACACATATCTTCTGTGATAACGATTTCCTGTGTGAAGACTTCCGAGTTGATGGTTGTGTTATACATAGCAGCTGCTATAAATACGTAGGTACCTGACTCGCCCTTCACAAAGTTATCCTTGATGCTGTAGGTCTCGTCTCCCGAAGATACTATGTAAGACCAGAAGTAGGTAACATAATCTCCGTAGTAGTCTTCAATATAGGCAACATAATCCTCAAGGCAAGCTTTGGCATCACCATCGTAATATTTAGCGAGGGTATCCTTTTGAATATAGGTCCAAAGATATTCGTCATCGTTGGTAGTTTTGATATTAACAACGGTGTCTCCATCGAGTTCAAAAGAGATGACATTAGCACTTTTCTCGAGTTCAAGTGTAGTAAACTCTTTGTATGCAACAGAACCTACAACCTTCTCGTTATCAGGATCTACTTGGAAAGCGATTGCATAGTAAATGGTAGAAGGATTCAACTCTTCCTCAAACTCGTACTTATCAACACCTTGCGAGAGTTGGCTAAGGAGGGTATAAGAAGTGCCATAGGAATCATTATAGTAGGCTATATAATCAATAAAGTCAGCCAAGTACAAGTCAGCATAAGCCTCTTTGCTGTCATACTTATTGAGAGTATCGGCAGGAATAGCGAGGAAATAATAGTAGATACTGTCGTTTGAAGGAACTACAGCAACGGTAGCCGAAGATTCGGTGATACCCGTAACAGAGATTTTGAATTCTGCGTTGCCGCCTTCAGTAGCATCGTCAACCCCGTTTTTGTCAGTAGGGTTACATGCAACAAGAGCTACCAAAGCTCCTGCCATCAATAGATTGAAAATCTTTTTCATTGTGATGTTGTTTTAATTGTATTGTAATAAAATTATAGTTATCGTCGTTGCGTATGACAATTTGCCGGCAAAGGTATGGCTAAAGTTTCGTTTGTGCAAGAGTTTGGCGAAAAAAGTGACAAATTGGCTCTATTTTTTCGATTTGGCAATGTCCAATTTACAATTTGTCTTGCCTTTGAGTGGAATATGGACTGCAAATGTATTGCCAATGGGCTATCGTGTTAATCGTTTTTAATATTGCAATATCGCGGTTTTGGATCAAAATGAGGGTAATTAGGGGTTTGATTGGGTGCGTTTTGGATGGGTTAGATGTCCGGGGCGGGTAGGTTTTCAGAAAATTTTTGGTGGCTCGAAAGTAGGGTAAGATAAGGGAGAAAACAGCATAAGGTAAGCTGTATCTACCGTGTATCAACCGTGTTTGTACCGTGTTTGTCTCGTCATAAGCCGCAGACAGGCTCGAGACAGGGTCGAGACAGGCAGGGGCTTTGTGCGTAGTGAGTGAAGCGTTTTTGCGAGATAGATATGGTGAAGGTTGGAGGGCTTTGCGAAACGAAATCTGGGTAGATGCGTATTAATATCGATTTTGCCTTTATTTGCGTTTTGATAATATTTTTTAAGTGCACATTTGAGAGCGGGAGAGATTCTTGAGTTGGCAGGAGATTAGCAGGGGTTTGGCAGGTTATGGGTTGGGAGAGGGTCGGGGGGTGGCAGGTTGGGGATAGATGCTGAGTTGCAGGTTAGATATTAAAGAGTGGCACATTTTTTGCAGGTTATTATTTACCTTGACCGGCTTTGGCAGAGGATTGAGGGACTGAGGATTGGGGAATAAATGTATGGGGGAACGGATGAAGGAAGGATAAAAGATGGGCGACACCTTAATATATAGGGGAATAGATACGGCGAGGACGACTGATAAACGGGGCGTGGGGTGCTTGATTGTTAGGCGAAAATAGTAAAAGATTTCATAGATATTCGTTATGGAAGAGAAGAAACAATCGGTTCGTATTCAGACTTCGTTGCTGAACGCTGCCGAAAAGAAATGTCTTGTATGGCTTGCAAAACGCATGCCTCGTTGTGTAAATAGCGATGTGCTGACGGTAGTCGGCGTGATAGGTGCCGTGTTTATATTCTTAGGGTACCTACTCTCGAACATCAACATCTACTGGTTGTGGTTGTCCTGTTTCGGTCTATTAGTGAACTGGTACGGGGACTCGTTGGACGGGACCTTGGCTCGTGTAAGAAACTGTCAGCGACCACGTTACGGGTATTATCTTGACCACAACATCGACTGCATCAATGAGGCTTTGATGTTTGTCGGCGCCGGTCTTTCAGGTCTCATGAACCTAAGCGTTGCGCTGGCTATCTATGCTGCCTACCTCGCGCTGACAGTGTATGTGAGCATCAATGCTCACTTGAAGAGCGAGTTTAAGTTGACCTACGGAAAGATGGGTCCGACTGAGTTCCGACTTATAATCTTTGTCGTGAACATCTTGTTCATGTATATTCCTTTCTTGCAGAATTATCACTACGACTTTCAATTCTTTGGCGAGGACGTTCGCTTCGGGTGCTTGGATTATGTCGGATTGGGTATCTTGGTTATCCTGCTGATTATGTACTTAGTATCGTTCATCAAAGACGCTCGTTACTTTGCGGCATTGGAACCGCTGAAGAAACCCGAGGACGAGAAGAAGGAGGCTCATGAATAAGGGCTGGTCACTGATAGTTCGTTACATTAAGTTTTCTCTATCCACGCTGGCAGGTACCGGCGTGGATACCTTGGTTTTGTGGCTGTGTTCGCACTATCTACTCGAGGGCTCGTACGTGGGAGAGATAGTGATTTCTCCGTTCGTATCGTTTGAATGCGCCGTACTGACCAACTTCACCATCGCCTATTTCATCGTTTGGAAAGACCGGATAACAGTACGCAGTTGGGATTCGTTTTGGCGGCACTATGGGGGTTACAATCTATCGTGTACGGGGATTTTCCTACTGAAGATGGGCGTGCTGATGTTGATAGAGTACTTCTCGCAGTGGGATGTGGTGGTATGTAACCTATTGGCACTGTGTGTGTCCGGCATATTCAATTTTGTACTGAACAACTGGGTTGTGTTCCGCAATAAGAAATGCTGCGAAAAAGAACGGGAGGAGATCGATGAGTGACAAACCCTACACATTAGATAGGACCGTTCGACTGCTTATCACGGTAGCCGTCGTGGTGGGTCTGTTCTTGGTGTTCCGCCAGTTGAGTGGCGTGCTGCTGCCGTTCTTGGTATCGTGGTTCTTGGCGTATCTCATCTACCCGATCGTTACTTTCGTCCAGTATAAGATGCGATTCAAGAGTCGTACCTTGTCTGTGGTCTTCACTCTATTGGTGCTGTTTGCTGTGTTGGTTGGGTTGGTAACTCTACTCGTTAAGCCTATCTCTTCGGAGGTGGCAAAGATGAGCAGCATTGTGTCTACCTATCTGGCTGGTATCAATGCCGATACTTTTCTGCCGGCGGCTTGGCAAGAAGGGCTGCGAGACTGGTTGCAGGACGTGAACATCATGGATATACTGTCGACCGCCGATGTGGGTTCTATCCTCGAGAAAGTGACACCTTATATAGGCGGACTGCTCGGTTCGGGCGTGAGCCTCGTGACGGGACTGCTTGTAGTGTTTATCAGTATCCTCTATCTAATCTTTATTCTTATTGATTATGAACGTATTAGCGAGGGCGTGATACATATTGTGCCTACTAAATATAGGGAACTGGCTTCGGGCATCATGAACGACCTTGAGGTGGGAATGAGCAAATACTTCCGTGGTCAGGCGCTGATTGCAAGTTGCGTGGGAGTGCTTTTCTGCATCGGGTTTTCGATAATGGGTCTACCAATGGCTATCATCATTGGACTGTTTATCGGACTGCTGAACATGGTGCCTTACTTGCAGGGCGTGGGAATACCTATCTGCCTTGTGTTGGGTGTGCTTCAGTCCGCCGCTACGGGTACGAGTTATTGGATTATCCTCATCGAGATTACTGCGGTGTTCTGCATTGTTCAGATGATACAGGATATGTTGCTGACGCCGCTCATCATGGGCAAGACTATTGGAATGAAGCCTGCGGTGATGCTGTTGGCTCTGTCAATATGGGGCAGCCTGTTGGGTGTTGCCGGTATGATTATTGCCTTGCCGATGACGACGGTTATGATATCCTATTACAAACGTTACGTGCTGCATGAGAGTGAGTTAGGCGAGAAACAGAGTGAGGCTAAGCCGGCTGTAGCAGAGGAAAAAGAGAAGGCAGAATCGGCAGTAGCAGAAGAGGAGAATAAGACAAAGTAGAAGTTTTTTGAGAAAAATTATCGGAAACGCTTGTGGGAATAAAAAGAATGTCTTACCTTTGCAGCCGCAAATGAGGGAAGAGTCCTTCAAGCAAAGACTGGTGCGGTAGTTCAGTTGGTTAGAATACATGCCTGTCACGCATGGGGTCGCGAGTTCGAGTCTCGTCCGCACCGCCAACAGAAAGTGATACCTTCGAAAGAGGGTATCACTTGTTTTTTGTGCATATCGCAAAGACTTGCTTTATCGTGTGAGCATGAGTTTGATGTTCAACCCGACATTATCTGCCTTGATAGGATAAGAGGACGAGATGAGTGGCGTAGTGCCTTGATGGTCGTAGAAGAGTTGCAGGTTGACCTTGCTCGATAGGACATAGTCGACTGACACCTTGATACCTAAGACCTTATTGCCCGATGAGGCTTGGGTCACATTCTCTTCCACCTTACGCAGAAGCGTCTTCACATCTTTATACGAGACATCGACATTCAACTTCAAGTCGTTCTTCACCTTCGTCTGCTTCTCGCTCTTGAGTTTGAGAATGACATCAAAGTCCTTGATGGTATATCCGACGCCAACGACCAACTCATTGGTAGAACCTTCCATGAGTTGGACTGAGGTGACATTGAGGGTGAGGTTGCGCTGCTTGCGATACTCCACCTTTGCCGTTAGGGAGTTCTTCATCGCCACATTCACACCAATAAGCGGCGAGAACTGCTCGGAGATGCTGACGCTCGAGATGTCGTAAGCCGATGAAGGTATTGGCATATCGGTGGTGACATCGCGCACGAAGCCAAGCGTCTTATTGCTGTTGTCGTCTGCAGGTACCCAAGTAGAGTAACTACTATACGACCCGATCGTGTACTTACAGGTATAGGCATGGGTGATGTTCACCGTACGGAAATGGTCTTTTATCCATGGTAGTTTGGTCAGACCATCGAAGGTGACGCTCCAGTTCGGCAAGATTTTCGCAATCGACAGGAACGGGTTGTACTGAATCTTGTTGACATCTCGACCCGTATACGCTGCCAAGAAAGCAGGGATAAGCACATCGGCGGAGTTGGCACTGACAGTACCCTTCGACGGGTCGTAGGTCTGTCCGGCAGTGGTGGTTCCTTTCAAGAATCCAGAGTTCGGGTAGGTCAGCCCATCGTATTCACTCTGCAAGCGTCCTTGCATGGTCTCTCGATATTGCAGGAAGGTATTGAACGGCTCAGAGGCAAAGTTCTGCTCGGCACTGCCAATCTTCTTGAAAGCCGTTGCTATAGCCACTTGCGTGATGTTATATGAGCCTGTAAAGGTCTCTTGCAGTTGGTCGTACGAATAGATAATCGACGAAGCACTCGAAGTGTAGCGCTGACCATTCATCTGGATCTTCAGTCCTGGTAGTGGCTCGAGCGTCAAGCGTAGGTTGAAGTCAGTCGTCTTGGCTTGTGTGGCTGGCTGAACGACCGTAGTGTCTGGCGAGAGCCAATAGCGTTCCTTGGCTTTCTCAATGAAGTCATCTGGGATAAAGCCAAAGGCGAAGTCGAAGCCAGGTGCATAGTAGCCGCCTACCTTACGCTCACCCATAAAGCCGACTTGCGGCGAGAAGCCTGGCACGGTAAGAGAGTTCGTCTCGCGGTATGTCACTTGTGCTTTGCGAAGCAACATCAAGAACCGTACACTGAGGTCGCCCACTATCTGTGCCGCTGTGCGAGCATTCGGGTCTTGGGTCGTGATGGTGAGTGAGAGATTCTGGCAGTCTTTCTTAGGCGTCAAGAGAATCTTACCGTTGCCTGCGGTCTTGTATTTCACCGTCACCGGCTTGCCATTGGCATCAATGGCTTGCACCTTCAGTTTCTCGGAGTTGAGGCGGTGGTTTATCTCAACTGTGGAGTCGGCAATGGCAACGATAGTCTGCGTGTAGGTCTTCGGACGAAAGGCACGACGGTTGCTGCGACCCGAATAGCGCTGATTGATACCCTTCAAATATTTCGATTTGTTGTACAAGGACTCGAAGTTCATGGCTCCGTCAACCTGCCACGACATCATCGAGGAGATCGTGTTACCGTAATCGACACTTGAGTCGCTCGTTTGCGCCGTGCGGTTCCAGTTGTAGGTAGCATTATAAGTACCGTTAGCGGTCATCCAATCGAAGGCTTTGAAGCGGTTGAACGGCACACTATACGAGGCAGTGAAAACCTGTTGGTACGAGTAGGGCGAACCCATCGTGCGCAGACTGCGCAGCACCGTGTCTTTCCATGCTTCGTAATGGTCATTGGTAAAGTTATAGTCCTTTATTATCTCGGGCGTGAGAGAACCTTCCTCCACGGTGGAGTTCATGGCGCTTTGGAAAGTGAACTTGAGCGTCTTGGTGAGGTCATACTTGAAGTCAAAGTTGCGGTTCCACATCCAATCCTTCGAGAAGATAGGATCTGACGACATGCCTCCGGTGAGGTCACGCATCTTCATCTGTGTGAAACTACGCTGCATATCGGTCGAGAATGACCAACTCTGCGGAAGGTAATAGAGGTTCAACTCTTTGATCCACTTCAACTTCTGTACTTTCTTGGCGTTCTTAAACGGCTCCCACGGTTTAGGGTTGAAGCTGTATGAATAGTTCAACGAGCCTCGTTCCTCTTTCTGCAGGTCGTGCTCCGTCTCAGGGCTGTGCTTGTCTTGCAGCGCATACGAGTAGGAGATATTGAAGTTTGCAGGGTCATAGAACATATCCCGCTTCTTGCTGTGGATGTTCACCTTGGCGCTACTCAAAGAGAAGTTAGTACTCTTCTGCACCGTGTTCGACATATTCTTGATAGAGTCTTTCTCGGCTTTGGTGTTGTAGGTCTCGAGCGTCTCATTCAGTTCGATATCGGAATCAAGAGGGTCGTATTTAGGAGAGAGCGTTTCGTTGGAGTACGACACATAGAGTGGTATCTGCAACTTAGCCTGTTCAGGGAAGAGTCGACCACCCTCCAAGGCAGCACTGACCGAGAACTGATAGCTGTTGTCCATATTACGGTCGAGGACATTGCTCTCAATAGAACCATATCCTGCCGTCTCTATTCGCCCTGCCATGTTCACTTGGGCAATATCAGAGATACCCAACGCCACATTTGCCATAGCGGCTACACCACCGTCCTCGTTATATTCGGACATGCGCAACTCGTTCACCCATATCTCTCCCGAGGTGATGTTCTGCCCACGATTGCGGATACCAATCATGATATTCTCCACCTCGCCTAAGGTTGGGTTACCCATCACAGTGATCTTGTTGTCGGGTTTGTTCGACTCGGTGTCGTATTCCGAATACGGTATCGAGTTGCTAACGCTCGTGTTGCCTGCTCGTTTGGCTTTGTTACGCTTCAACTTCGTGTTAGTCAGCACCTCGAAATCGAAGTCGAACATGTTCGCTGTCGGCCACACTTTCTGGCGGTCGGTGGTCTCATCGTTGTTGTATAGTCCTTCAGGCGTGAGCACAAGCGGAATCTCATACTCGTAATAGTTATTCTTCAAGTCACTGCCCAAGCGGATGAAGCAAGTAAGGTCGTTGTCGGCAAGGTCGGGCACATCGCGCAGAGCCTCAGCGTGAACGAACATCTGCAAGCGTTTATAGTTACGCATATCATATCCCGTCGACTTATACACGGCACGCGCATCACCAGGCGACAAGTCGTGTACACGAAGCACCATGGCTTGCTCGTTCTGCGATATCAACTGTGCTTGACCAGGGTCCGTCTGACGACTCACACCTGGAGGCAACACATAGTTGACCGGACTACGAGAGGCATTCTCCTCAATATTAACGGCTTCCACATCCATCGATGCCGAACTCTTGGGCGGCTCAGAAGTGGTGTAGAGATCCTTCGTATACGAACGCCACTCGCCTCTGACAAGGTCCAACGACGCCAATCGCAGGTGCGTCTCCTGTTTGAAGTTAGTAAGAAACAGACGAATGAAACGTATCGACTTGAAGTTACGTATCGTACCTACCTTATCGTCATATTCGCGGATAGGTATCTTGAACTGATACCATGTCACTTCCTCCGTGTTGCCGTTCTCCAGCGTCACCTTGGTAACCAACTTCTCCGTGATATGCTGCTGACCTACCTCCAACATACCTGGGCGTATCTGCACACGATACTGATAGTACTTCTCGTATTCGTTGAGCGTGTTATCGGAGTTAATATCCTCCATATCAGGCTGTAAGGTAGCCGCCGTACCGTAACTCTCCGTGCTATTCTCCGTCGCAGGTGAGTTACCCTCTGTGCCATTGAAGTACTTATATCGCGTCAAGATATCCGTCTCCTGCTCGTCCCAATCGCTTCCACGATAGTAATGGAAGTTATCGCCTGCCGGGTCGTTCATTGGCGAGAAGGGGTCAGCGTCCCATGCACTTATCACGTCCGCCGACACCTTGTTCCGCAACGCAGTCACATAGTCGGCATAAGGATGCGCTCCGTTATACTCAAAGAGGAACTCATCGGCCGTCGACAAGCCGTTAAGACCCACATCTTGTTTCTCTCGCGCACCGCTCTCATTGGAGAATGCCGTCACCGTGCTGGTGGTCTTCGGTATGCGTCCCCAGATAGTGTTCTCGGTACTTGTCTCGTCCTCATCACTGATAGGTAACCCATGCTCAAACGACTTCTTGCCGTCCTTGAGGATATCCTCACTGATATCACCAAGGTTGAAGTACAAATCGCCTCCCTCGTAGTCTGCACCTGAGTTGGTAAGGAAGGGGTCCATGATCCAGAACTCGATGTATTCGATATTCGATGTCTCGAAATCGGTGTTGTCCAACTTACGCATCATACCGCCCCAGCGTTTCTCAGGGTTGGTCAACTTTCCGTCTGCACCTATCTCGTCGGCAACAATGTTATACGGGCCACGCTCCGTTGGATAATACGATATGTTCAGTACCGACAGACGTGTGTCCTCCGTCGCCAACACTTCCTTGTTCGGATAGATCTCCTGCTCATACACAATACGAGTTCTATGGTCCGACAACATATCCACATCGTTGCGGATATGGGTTGGCGTGTTGTTCTGTGCGTGACCGAAGATTGGGTCTACTATATACCACGCCAAGCGTGCTCTGTTCTTACCATACTCCAAATTGCCGCTTAGTTGCGACTCTGTGAAGAACGACGGCGTCGAACTCAACTTCCAGAAGGTAGGATAATGGATATCCACATTGGTCTTCGTCGACTCAAAGTCGTCTATATAAGCCAGTCCTGCCTTGCCCACATCCTTGGTATGACCAGGGATAAGATGCGCAAACTCGGCATTGACCTGCAAAGTCGACGGTGCCGTCGCCGTTATCCAAGGGATGCGGTCAAGGGCATTACTCAGCCACATGAACTCCGTCTTATACGACGTATTCAGACCCCATATTGTGTTCGACAATGGCTCACTGCCCGTGTTCACCTTCGTTGTCAGTGGTCGCTCCGTCAGGTGCATCAAGGTTCCACCTACGGTAAAGTCAGGCGAGAAAGCATACTCTAAGTGCGTTCCGTACAGCGACTTACGCTGCAGCGAGAAGGTCGATTGGTTCTCCAACTTCACATCCACATTCGTTCCTGCATCCAATATCGACT
The DNA here is from genome assembly GCA_964398075.1 of uncultured Bacteroides sp. Lineage (GTDB taxonomy): Bacteria > Bacteroidota > Bacteroidia > Bacteroidales > Paludibacteraceae > Colicola. The sequence goes on from CAYNMA010000030.1 coordinate 19,659, forward strand.
GATTCAGTATCGTCACCGTTCCCATCACATAATCCACCGTATAATCCACGTTCTCAACCAGTTCTGCACCACCTGCCGTCACCTTCACACTTCCTCGAGGAACGTTCATCGCATTCAGCCGAATCTCGTTGCCCGACGAGCCTTTATACTTACCCGTCAGCACAAACTTATTCTTCTCCGATGCCTCTTGCGCCACCACCAGCGTAGAGTCATACAACTCTTGATAGACATACTTCGCTGCAATAGTCGGATTGTTAATCTTCTTCATCAAGTGACTACCAAACGGCTCAAGCACAGGGAAGATGATGCGTCCGTTGGCAGACAACGCCGTATAACCCTCCACATAGTCGAACTTACCATCCGGACTCGCATTATTCTTCTGGTCCAAACGGTCGAGGTTCATCACACGAAGCAGTTGCTGACCCTTGATATCGCCTTCCGAGATATATTGAATATCAGTACCTACCGAGTCGTTTCGGTACATCACATACAACTCAAACTTATCCTGACTCATCTGCATCGCGCCTATCGAATAGACGTTCTTCATCATCAAGTCCCAAGTACCCTTACCCTTCTCCGTAGGCGCATTCGAACTTGGCTTCAGCATCTTCAGTATCAACGCATTAGGCGTCTTAAGGTCATCGCCGGCATCCGTCGAGAACTCACCCACCTGATACACCTGACCGTTGTAAGTATATTCGTACGCCACGCACAACACCTCGTCTTGGTTCAACGCACTCTTTAGCGAGATATAACCCAATGCCGCATTAAGCGTATACTCCGAACTCGACAACAACCGAGCCGACTCCACCTTCTCATAGTCCTCACCCCCTATCACGCCATAAGCCGACAGCGAACTCAATACCACATTAGTCTGCTGAATATCACGTACTTCCGCCATGGCCGTCACCTCTCTATACAGGCTATTAGCCCTGTTATACGGCACTGCCACACCATCGCTCGGCGTCCAATGCGTACTACTGATATGCGCCGCCGAGTTCTCACCCAAGTCTACAAAGCCTATGATGTTACGCGCATTGTCGTACTGACCCTTCTTATTCGTTATCCATACCTCGATACGAGTGATATTCACACCCGACACGATATATGGCAACTGAGCCATGTTCTTCTCGTAATTGTCTCTAAAATAGTGCGCTAAGAAGAAGTGACGGTTCTCATCATAACTATCTGCCGATACCTCAAACTCGGTCGTCTGCGCTCCTCCTTTCGACGAAACAGTCTGACTCTCAGAGTTCTGCTGCGACACCAATGCCTGAATACTCAACTTTCCAAACTTCAGATTCGCCTTGATACCAAACAACGCCTGACTTCCCGCAATAAGAGAACTGTTCAAGTTCATCGACACATTGCCGGCCTCAAGCGACTGAATGATATCGTCTTCCTTGCCTTGATAGTTCAACTTAAGGTTCTGCTGGTCGAAATCGAACGATGCCTCCGTGTTATAGTTCATGTTGAACTTCAACTTATCACCCACCGACGCATTCACATTCAACTGTATCTTCTCATCGAAGTCAAACACATTATTGTTCCTTCCCCGCGCCGTCAATGCCGGATTATCCAAGTACTGATGCTTGAATGCAAAGATCAACTCCGCAGAACCTTGCAACTTCAACTGCACTCCACCAGGACCGAACACCTTGTCTGCCGGACCGATGTTGAACTTCATATCCGTCAAGTCAAACTTCTTCTCGTTACTGTGCTCCACCGTACTAATCTTCTCCTGCCAATAACGAGCCATCGCCTGCTGAGCAGAATACTGACCATACTCACTCTCCGTCATCAGATACGGCGTCGCAATGTCCACGTCTCCTATCTTAGTGTGGATAATATAATAACCCGTCGACGGCTGATACTCCACCTCCGTCTTGATGTTGTCCGGGTCTTTCAAGTCCATCGACGACGACGGCGCCGTCAACTCCTCATAATCCGATGCCTCATACTGCCTTACCTGCGTTGGCGCAAACAACACGCTGTCCGATGCCGCCACCTCACTCTGCGCAGCATCCTCCGACGGCGCCTGCGACCATGCCGACACCGATACCAAGACTAATCCTATTAAAAGTAAACGCTTCAGACCGAGAACTATTATAACATCTTCAGCGCAATACGAATAACCTTCTCCACCTTGCACTGCGGGTCTTCCGATAATATCTTATCAACCACCTTTGCCGATGCCGACGCCTGAAAGCCTAACATCGTCAATGCTGCCACCGCTTCCTGCTTCAACTCGTTATCAACCGCCTGTATCTCAGGTACATCCACTGCATCCGCACCCGCCAAGTCTATCTTCAACACCTTATCCTTCAGCTCCACAATAATACGCTGAGCCGTCTTTCCACCTATACCTTTTATGCTCGACAGCGCAGTCGCATTACCCGTCGCTATCACCTGACGCACCTCCGATGCCGTATACGACGACATGATCATGCGAGCCGTGTTCGCCCCGATGCCCGATACGCTGATAAGTAGCAGAAACAACTCCCGCTCAGGCTTGCTCATAAAACCATACAGTAAGTGCGCATCCTCACGAATAATCTCGTTCACATACAGCCGCACATCCTCCTGCTTGTCCGACAATGCCGTAAATGTCGGCAGCGATATATTGATCTCATAACCAACGCCTCCAGCCTCTATCACTGCATAAGTCGGCGTCAATTCCGTCAATGTCCCTTTGATGTAATCAATCATAACCTAATCTTTTACTGCCCTCCTTGGGCAAAATAACATTTAACGGGCAAAGATACGGCTTTTCTCGTAATTATGCAACCGAAACCCCATATAATCGAATAAAATGTATCGCAAAGTGCAATAAAACACATCTCACATACCCTTTTTCGTAATATTCGTACCCCTTACACAACCCCAACCCACCCTTTCCAAATCCAAGAACCACCTCTTCCGAATCCCACAAGAGCCCCTTTCAAGTCCAAAAAAAGCCCCCTCCAAACCCCCTCCACATACCTTCCGAAATCTAAAAGCGCACCTTTCAAATGTTAACAAACACTAACACCCAACAACTCCCAGAACACTTCCCACGAAAACCCCGATCCAATCGGGCTCAACAGCCAACAAGGTGCCGACAAGGTGCTGAACAAGTCGTGGGAAGTCTGGGTGATTCTTGGGTGATTCCTGGGTGATTCCTGGGATGTTCAGCACACCACGTCGGCACCACGTAATACACAGACCGATACCAACCCCCTCCAAACCCCTTCTAACTCCGCATCCAATCAGCATTTAGAAGAAACTAAAAATTCATTAAACAACCACCAACCCGCCAACTTCACCCAACAAAAACCCAACAAAAACCCAAGATTCACCCCAAAATCACCCCACTCACTCCCGTCCAAAACACTAAGGATCTCCCAATAACCCCCAATTCCATTAACATTCCAATCACAAATCCAAACGCCTCAATCCGCCCCACAAAACCAACAACACCCCTCCGCCCTATAAGCCCTATGCGCCCAATAAGCAAAATAAATCCTATAAGCCCTACAAGCCCTACCCCTCTATTGTCCACTATATCCTCTATTGTCCACTATATCCTCTATTGTCCACTATCCCTCTACCATACCACGATTGTGGAGACGACGATTGTGGAGACGACGATTGTGGAGACGACACGCCCTCGTGTCGTTCGAGCCGCAAGGCTCGATTTGGCATACCGTGTTTGGGGACGCGGGCGCCTCGCCCGCGGGATAGATACCACGATTGCGGAGACGACGATTGTGGCGACGTGAAGCGAAGGCAGGTGCGTAAGCACTGAGTCTGCCTGAGCGAGTGAAGTCCAGTGGACTGAACAAGAATACCGTGTCGAGCCCCCGTGTCGTTCGGGTCGCAAGACCCGATTGACCATACTCTGCCTGGGGACGCGGGC
>CAYNMA010000031.1:0-23481 GCA_964398075.1 uncultured Bacteroides sp.
AGATTTTTGAGAGAAAGGAGAATATTATGGCAAAATAGTTAAATGTAAATTTAGCGTTTACTGCCGATACTTCTTAGGCGAAAGCTTAGATACAAAGCTTACAATAGACTTTAAATAATTTAACTACTGCAACTTCTTTGCCGGGTGCAACGAAAATTACATCTGACTTAGTTTCGGCGAAGAATGCAGCAGGTGAGTTAAAAATTGCTTTACAGCAAGCAATAAATGTAAATACTGGCAATTTAGACTTGACGAAGTTTAATGCGCAGTTAAAAAATGGGACAAAAGATTTAAATTATTATAGTCAACAATTAGCGAAATTAGGACCGCAAGGTGTTCAAGCATTTGGGTAGTTGACATAGTCAATTATGTCTGCGGAAATTCCTTTACAACGTACTAGAGGATTATTAGATGAGTTTGCTACTACGTTAAAAAATACATTGCGTTGGCAGGTAGCATCTAGTGCATTAATGGGAATAAGTAGTGCGGTTTCTACTGCTTATAATTATGCTCAAGATTTAAATGCTTCATTAAATGATATTCGTATAGTTAGTGGATTAAGTGCAGATGAAATGGATCGTTTTGCGGAGCGCGCAAATAAAGCGGCAAAGGCATTAAGTACGACTACAACGAAATATACTGACGCTGCATTAATCTTTTATCAGCAAGGTTTGAACGACTCCGAAGTAGAGCAACGTACAAATGCCACTATTAAAATGGCGAATGTAACTGGTGAAGCGGTAGAAGATGTATCTTCTTACATGACTGCGGTTTGGAATAACTTTAATACTGATGGTACTCAATCTGTCGAGCATTTTGGTGACGTTATGACCAAACTCGGTGCAGATACAGCTGCGAGCACGGAAGAAATTGCAGGTGGCTTAGAGAAATTCGCAGCAGTTGCAAACACAATTGGTTTATCATTTGAATATGCTACTTCGGCAATTACCACTATTGTAGATAGAACACGTCAATCAGAAGACGTAGTTGGTACTGCATTAAAAACTATTTTCTCACGTATCCAAGGTTTACAACAAGGCGAAACCTAGGATGATGGTACTACTTTAAATCAATATTCTCAAGCATTAGCTAATGTAGGTATTAATATTAAAGATGCTAACGGCGAATTGAGAGACATGGACGAAATTCTCGATGATATTGGTAATAAGTGGGACGAATTAGATAGAGCTAATAAAGTAGCACTTGCGCAAAAGGTTGCAGGTATCAGACAATATACTCAATTTATGGCATTGTTTGATAACTGGGATTTTATGGAGCAAAACTTAGATACTGCATACAATGCTGATGGTACTCTTGAAGAACAAGCTAAGATTTATGCTGAATCTTGGGAAGCTGCGAGAAAAAGAGTCCAAGCAGCTGCAGAAGATATTTATAATGATTTAATTAGTGATGATTTCTTCATTGATTTAGCTAATGGCGTAGAAAAAATATTAGAATATATAGATACTTTTATCGAAGGAATGGGTGGATTACGCTCAGTATTACCTTTAGTAGCTAGTCTTATGCTTAAAGCATTTGGGCCAAATATTTCTAATTTAATGGATGAGATGATTTATCGAGTTCAAGTAGCTACTGGAGCTTTATAGGAGGAAGCTTTAGCAACTCAAAAAGCTGTCGCGGCAGAATATCAAAGGTTAGCACAATCTGATATTGGAACAATACAAGATTAGAAACAAGCTGAATTTATGGCAAAAAGAGTTGCCTTACAAAGTACTATTTTAACTAATAGTAGACTTTTAGGAGAATAGCGAGCAAAAGAATTAAGTAATGAGTTAACTATTTTAGACACATTACAAGATTAGTGTGCAGCTCTTGAATAGCAAAGACAAAAGACTTCTCAATTAGCTACAGAAAAACAAGATAAATTATTTTATAGTGCTTATACGAAAAATAAAGACATAACTCCAGATCAAGAAAAAGAATTGATTTCAAAAATTGGAGGAATGAGTACTAGAGGAGAAAATATTGCAACAGCAAATTCTCGAATATAGTCTGCTGTAGCAACTTATAGAAAAGAAACGGAAGCAGGACAAGGCAATTCTGGAGCTCTTAGTGCTGCATCTAGAAAATTTAGTAAAGAATTAGATGCAATTGCACAAGAATTTGGTAATGATTTAAGTGAAGCAATAAACAAAATTTTAAAAAATGATGCAGTTGTTGGTGCAAATGGAAAATCAAAAAGACCAAGATCAGCGGAACAATAGGCTGACGAATTAGAAAGATGGGATGTCGAAAAATCTTCAACAGCTGCAATGATAAAAGATATTCAAGATTATTCTAATAAAAATAAACTTGGATTAAATCAAAAAGAGGTTGCGGAAGCTGCACAATTAGCTTTATAGGCAGGAAAAGATAAATTATCAGTTGATGAGGCAATTGCTCAAGTATTGCAAAAACAAGATGATTTAACAGATCAAATAGCAAAAGAATTAGAACAAGCTCATTTAACTTTAGGGACTACAGGAGAAACATTAGTTAAAATTTCATCTGGTCTTACTAGTTTAAGTTTTGCGCTTTCATCCGTTGTGGGTTTATTCCAGACTTTAACAAGCACAGATATGACTTCATTAGAAAAATTTGAAGCTGTTTTAACAACTTTGCCAATGATAGTTACATAGGGTATAAGTGGTTACACAGAATTAAAAAAGCTTTATCCATCACTAATTGCTTCATCTGCTGCTTATGCTGCCTCTTTAAGCGCTGAAGGAAAAGCTGAAGAAAAAAATCTAGTCATTCGAGCAACTGGAAAAGTAATGCACTTAGGAGAAATTGCACTTACTAAAGTATTAAATTTTTTAAAAGGTAAGAAAATAGCATTAACTTGGTTAGAAGTTGCTGCAAATAAAGCATTAGAATCTTCATCAAAGTTACTTTTAGTAGGCATAGCAATTATTACAGCTTTAGTAGCAGCAATTACGCTTGCTATAAAAGGAATTAAAGCTCTCATCTAGCTTTTACATAGTTTCACTCCTGAAGGAAAATTAGAAGCTGCAAAAGAACAAGCTGAGGCTTTAAATGATACATTAGAAGATACTAAAAGTCGTGCGGAAGAAGTAAAAAATACTTTTGATAGCTATAATAATATTGTTGATAAACTTAATGAGTGTACTAAAGGCACTCAAGAGTGGAATGATGCAATGTCAGAAGCCAATGCTGCGGCATTAGAGTTATTAGAAAAATATCCAGAATTAGCTTCAATGATTGATACATCTGGTAATATAGTTGAACAATTGGCAGATGAAGGTATATAGAATTACATTTAGGCGAAATCCAATCAACAAGTATATTAGGCTACAGCCGCTAATATGATTGGGCAGCATAATCTTAGAGAAGCAGAACGAGCAGCTATATTCTCTGACACCAATTGGAAGAGTGAAGAAGTTTAGAATGCAATATCTCAAGCAAAAGATTAGAATTGGGAAGTAAGCGATGATTTTTATGATTAGTTTACTGGAACAATGACTAAAGGCCTTATTAATTAGGTTAAAGAATATGTTAATGATGCTAAAGCAGATATGGCTACTGAAAAAGCTGAAATTTCAACTTTGGCTTCTAGTCGTGTTGAGGGGCTTGATAATTATGCATATGCTGAACAAGTAAAAAGTATATTAGGAGAAACCTATGACATTAACGAAGGTTATGATGAAAATTTAGAGATAATTAAAGCCGACAAAGAAAAATATGCAAAAGAATATTTAGAAAGTTTAGGTATTTCTGGTGATGTAACTAATACTTCTGGTTCAGGTTTTACTTATAATGATGGTTCTGAAGAAGATGTGGAAGTAACTTGGGATAATGTTGCTACATAGATGACCGCTGCATAGAATGATATTGGTGAAGCGGTCGCGCGTATTGTTAATGGGTTTAATTTGGTTGCAGACAGTTCTCTTGATACTAGTGAACAAGATGCTGTAATTAAGGGCATTAATTCAGAAGGTACTGTCGATGGTTTGTCTTATGACCAAGCTAAAGAATATGTTAAAGATGATGGCTTAAGGAGTATTTATCTTGACGCTTATGCAGAAGCATATGAGGTTTCTGAGATAGAAGCTGCAATAGCATATGAAAAAGTCAAGAAAAATGCCCAAGCCTATATGAAAGATTTAGATAAAACTCTTGATGCTAATAATTTATCTGAACATTCTAGAGATGTTGCTCATGGTTTAACTAAATCTACTAATGAAAACATCAATGACATGTTTAATCGCACCGAAAAAACTGAGGATGGAACAAAAAAGACTTGGGAAGGCGATAAAGACGCAGTTTATGATTATATCGGTACTATAGGTAATATTGAGCAATCTGCTTTAGAAAATCTTGATCTTACTAAAGTAACTAATATTGAAGAATTCCAAGAGCAACTTCGAAGTGCGGCAACTGAAGCAGGTCAAGCTTTCTTAAATGAAGCAGCAGAAACATATGATCTTGATAGTGAAGAATTATCAGGCTATGCGGAATATATCCAAGAGATAGCTAAAGACAGTGATGATTTATCAGATAATTTAGCTGATAGTCAAGAAGCAGCAAATGCTTATGCAGTATCTTTATTCAGAATGAATAAAGGTATTGAAACTTTATCTGAAAATAGTGAAGAATGGATTGATATTCTTAAAAAGAGTTCTAAGAGTTCTGTAGAATATTACAATGCTATGGAAGATATGCGTGAAGCATTAGGTGATGTATTAGATATCACAGATCCAAGCTAGCTTTCTGCGAATTTCTTTGACAATGCTGAAAATTTAGATTTAGTATCAAAAGCAGCTGAAGGCGATGCAGATGCAATTGAAGCATTGCGTGATGCGGCTTATGAAGATATACTTGTTAATGTTACTTCAAATCTTGATTCCCCTGAGATGACCGAAGAGGTTACTAGTACATTTAATGAATTAAAAACTAAGTTAGATGAATATGATTTTGATATAGATAGTGAAGTTAGTATTGATGATGAGAGTATGGCTAGCTATATTAATTCATTAAATCAAATGGTTGCCGCTGCTGGTATGACTGAATCGCAAGTAGATGCTATTATGGATGCAATGGGGTATTCTGCTACTTACGCTGAATCAGATTAGCCAATACAATAGACATATCCAGTAACAAAAACTTATCATACTGTTGAAAATATTGAGCCAGTGGAAGGAACAGATGATAAAGCAAAGCGTTGGGTAGAAACAACTTATACTGTACAAGAAGATGTAGATGAGTTTGACTCAAATGTAAAAGCTTGGGGTCTACAAATGAATAAAGAGGGGGAAACAGCTACAGTCCCAAAAATAAAAACTATTACCCAAAAAGCTTCAGGCTCAGCAAATAATCACTCCAGTAAAAATTCAGGTGGTAAATCCGGGTCTTCTGGATCTGGTGGTTCAAAATCATCTTCAGCTAGTAAGGTAGACAAAAAGACAAAACGTTATCATCGTGTAGATGATGAATTAGAAGATGTTAACAAAAAACTTGAAAAAGCAGCAGATCTTGAAGATCGTTTATATGGTTCTGCGCGCATCGCGCAAATGGACAAGAAGATTAAGGCTTATAAAGAAGAAGGTAAACTTCTTGATCAACGTTTAAAGCAAGAACAAAAATATTTAAAATAGGATAAAAAAGCAGCAACTAAAACTATCAATAAATTTAATAAACTTACTGGCGGTAAAGTTACTGATGTTAAATATGATGAAGATGGCGACATTATAAATTATAATACTATTTTAAAACAAGCAAAGGCGCAAGCTGATAAATGGTATAAGAAAGCTAAGGCTAATCCAGAGGATGAAGCAATTCAAGAAAGATATGAAAAAGTAAAAGAATATTATGATGACATTAAAGAAGCTCTTGATCAAGTTGAAGAGACAAATGATGAAATTGTTGAAACGCAAGAGCAACAAGCTGAAAATTTGCGCAATTAGCAAGACGAATTCTTTGAAAAGATGTCTTATACTCTTGAAATAAAACTTGATATTAACGATAGAGATATTGAGTTATTAGAAAAAGCGTATGATAGAATTGCGGATTAGACTTATAAACGTGCAGAAGCTATCAAATATATTTATTCTACTACTGGCGAGAATTAGATTTCAGAAAATACTAAAAAATTAAATTTATATACTAATCAAGAAAGAGACTTAAAAGCGGCATATGAAGCTGGACAAATTTCGCAAGAGAATTATGTTGAAGGCTTATAGGATGTGCGGGATGGCGCATTGGAGGCGGCAGATGCTTTACAATCTTTAGATGAACAAATGGTAGAGTATTATTCAGATACTTTAGCAGATATGTAGGAAGAGATTGATAAGTATACTGACCGTATTGATAATTTATCGGGTAGTTTAGAACATTATTCTAAGGTAATGGAATTACTCGGGAAGAGTAAGAACTATGATTAGATAAATAAAATAAATAATGCTTTAACTAAAACTGCAAAAAATCAATATGATATATCTAAGAAGAGTTATGAAGCATATTTGTCTCAACAAAAAACAGCTAAAACGGCATTAGATGATTATGTTAAAGCTAATAAACTTACTACTTATGAGTAGAAAATGGCTGACCAAGGATATCAAGCATTATTAAAGAATTATGAAGCTATTACAGAATATGTTGATGATGCTTATGATACAATGCTAGGTGATGCTGAACAGTATTTTGAAACACTTAATACTTATTATGATACTTTCTTTGAACAATTAAAAACAAAGTATTTAGACACTTTAAGTGATACAATGGATTTTGATCGTTTAAATAATTCATTGTAGAATGTTAAAACTGGTTGGGAAGAAGTACTTACTCCAGTTAATTAGGCTTATGAATTAACTAAGTTGACTCGTTAGGCTGAACAGGATATGGCTGATACTGATAGTGCTTATGCTAAATAGTTATATAAGGATTATATTGATTCTACAGATGCTTTAAAAGAAAAGAATTAGGTTAGTAATTTAGAATTAGAAATCCAATAGGCTAAATATAAACAATTACAAGCGCAAATTGCTCTCGAAGAAGCTTAGAATGCTAAGAATATGGTAAGGCTTTCAAGAGATAGTGAAGGCAACTATGGTTATGTTTATACAGCTGATTAGGATAGCATCGCGGATGCGCAGTAGGCAAAAGATGATGCGGATAATGAATTATATAATATCGCATTAAACGGTAGAAATACTTATTATGAAAAGTTGTTACAACTGGAAAGTGATTATCAAGATGCGGTAGAAGAAGCTAGATAGACTTATTGGGATGATGATGAAGCTTTAGAAGAAGCTCTTGATGACATCTGGTAGGAATATTCAAACAATAGAAAGATTTATCTTGATAATTATAATTTAGCTGCAAGCACTAGCTCGGACGCAGCACGAGATGCTTATGTAAATGCTTATGAAGATGTTATAAAGAAAACTGATGAATGGGAAAAAGACACTAAAGCTACAATTACTGAAATAACTACAAAGTAGAGTGAATATCAAACAGCAACTAGTAAGATGTACGAGGAACTTGGCTTAGATGCTAAAAATTATGGAACTACCATAGATGAAGTGGCTGAAGCAGCCGATGAATTAGCTACTCAAGCAACTAATACAGTAATTCCAGCATTAGATGCAGAAGCAAAATCAGTATTAACGACTACCACTAATTATGCTAATTATCGAGATACAGTATGGGAAACTATTGCGGCATTAGATGAATTAGCCAAGAGAACAAATACAGAAATTACTACTTAGAGGGGTATGGATGATGATGAAGATGCTGTTGATGTTAGTGGTTATAATAGTTATGTTACAGCATTAGCAAAGAAAAAAGGTTTGTATACAAGTGATAAAGATACAACAAATAATACCCTTCATTATAGTAAAACAGATTAGGCAACTGCTGACAAATATGCAACTAATGCAAAAACTTTATCTACAGAAACATTAAATTGGAATAATAAAATAGGCACTAAGCTAAGTAGTAAAATAGATACTACTTCAAAAAAAGTTTAGGGATGGACTGCCATAGATTCTGAAGGAAAAGTCCATTGGACTAGTATTACAAATGAAGCAAAAGCAAAGAAATATTTAAAAGAAAATTTTGGAGCTACCAAGAATTTTTAGTCTTATGACACCGGCGGCTATACAGGTTCCTGGGGTAACTCCGGCAAGCTTGCCTTCCTCCACGAGAAAGAACTTGTCCTCAATGCCGATGACACTAAGAACTTCCTCGCAGGCATTAACATCTTGCGCGACGTCGTTAAATCCATCGACCTTCAGGCAATGTGCGCAAGTAATAGCGGAATGCGGGCCGCAGGTGTGTCGACCTCAAACCAGACCCTGGCGCAAGAAGTCAATATCACCGCAGAGTTCCCGAATGCAACCGATCATAGCGAAATCGAACAGGCATTCGACACACTCATCAACCGGGCTGCGCAATACGTCAACCGCAAATAATTATAAATTAGGAGAGATTTTTAATCTCTCCTTTTTTTCTTTTGGTCTAATGTCTTTATTTGACTTGCCCAAAATTTTATGATACAATAGAATATGGAGAGAAAGGAGAGCAGAAAGTATGAACAATAAAGATTATCCTGAAATAATACTCTAGGCTATTGACCAAGTAGTAACGAAACGCCTAGAAGGGATTTCTTATGATGTTACCGATACCGTAACTATTATTAATGCCGACGAAGCGAAAAACGGCAAGTATAAGGTATCGAACGGTTCAGCTACTTATTATGCTTATTCCAGTGACACAACTTACGAAGAGGATGATGTGGTGTATATGACCGTGCCGAATGGGGACTATACACAGCAGAAGATTATTATTGGGAAATATGTGGCTGAGAACGACAAGCCGTATGTTTATGAATCTCCTTTTTAGACGATAGTTGATGTTAGCGGGAATGTTATTTAGGATGTTGTAAAGACAACAGGATTAGTAGCAAACAATCCAGGAGATGAAAAAGAATTTAAGCTCTGGGAAAAGGATTTCGAAGCTACTAATAATACATTTACAGGATATACTCGTTTGGGTTTACAAGCTCAATTTCGCTCTTGGCTTGCGGAAATGGATTGCGCAAGAGGAGAATATGGGTTAAAATTAAATTTATATACACTTAATAATATTACGGTAAGTGAAGAAAAGGCTTATACGCAAGCAATAGATGCTATTGAAAATTATGCGGATAAGAGTTAGTTAAAGACTTATTTAACTACTACTTTAAATTTTGTAATAGAAGATAATTTTTGGGAGAAAACGCAAGAAGAATAGTTAGCTATTTTCCAAGCTAATTATAATAGTTTAAAATATAATACTTATACTTTATATTTTACTCCTAATGATATGTATGGCGATCCATATGGTTATACAAGCTTTTTTCAACAAGAAAAAGTATTTGACATATCAAGCTTGGGCACGGTTGTTAAGTGCGACTTGTGGTTTTACGAAGCTCCAGGCACATTCTTTGATAAAAATGGAAAAAGTTTAGAATATGCGGACGACCTTGGCGGACTGTTATTGCCGAACTTATTTGTAAAAGACCCTTATATTTGTTTTGGCTATGATGTTGATTCATTTTCAGATGAAACAATAATGATTTTTACTAATAGTGGAAAAACTTATTCTTCTAAAACTACTTCAACTTCTGATACTAAAAGTTATGCGGAATTAGTTGCAGAATAGAACAAAAAAGTAATTTCATTGCGTTGGTTCCATGATAGTAAAGCTTATACCACCATGTTAGAAGGATGCGAAGTGCGCTGGTATAGATATGCTTTAGGTGCTCCTTCTGCGGATGAATATAGCGGGGTTTATTGGACTAAGATTGCGGAAAACAGTTTTGACTGTGTGTTTATTCCTGATGTTTCAAAAGCACAGGAATAGATTAAGGCTGTTTTAATTTACGATGGAACTGCAGTTACTTCTAATATTTTAACTTTTACTAATGATGAAGAAGTAGTGAGCGATGCTACAAAAGAATTTGTAGCGGGGTTAAATATCTGGTGCGCAGATGGTAGTTATGGTAATTACTATATCTATGACCCAGGTAATAAAATTTTAGAGCAATTCCGCACAACTGAGGCACATAAAATTATTGCAATGTTTTCGGCAGAAGATGCATTGCTTGAATAGGAAAGTACAGCTGCTTATTTAACGGAAGCTGAAGAAATTACTTGGACGTTTAATACTGAGAGTACGATGATTCAAGTAAATAATATAGATTATACATATAAATATAATAATTTAACTATTGTTGCACCATCAGATTGGGGAGATAATAAAGCGCCCACTAAAGAAGAAAATGGTATATATACTTATGCACTTTCTGATGGTAGTAAAGTAGTTTATGATAGTAATGAAAAAATTGTAAGTATTACTAGATATGGTAATGCAAATAATGGTTATGCGGTTAACGCAGAATAGTATTATTTCGTAAAAGAAAATTATTCTTCTTCTAGTTGGAATAATGTAATTCAATGCCGTATTAAGAAAAATGGTAGAGAATATTACACTTCTAAACGCTTAATGTTTGGTCAAGCCGGCACGACCGGCACTGATGCAACATTAAGACTATATTTTGATCCTGCGTCATAGCAAGCATTATACAGTCAAGATGGCGGAAGCACATTAAAAGTGCGGGCTGTACTTTATGATTCACAAAATCAAGAAGTTGATTTAAATGATGAAACTGATTTTCACGGAAAAATAACTTGGTCTTGGTATGTTTCTGATGTGGTTTCTTGGAAAGAACAAGAAGTAACTACTACAACAGGAGAAAAGAAAACAGAAACAGTACAAGTTATTACTGAAAAACTTGATGCAGTAACTATAAAGCCTTATTCATATACTAATACTAGTAGTTCTACTGATTATAATTTAAGAATTAAAAAATCAGTTATATCAAGTGATGCAAAAGAAGAAGATAAATATAATTATTATAAAAGTAATAATAGAAATATTGTTATTCTTAATACTGACAAAAAACTTGATATGAATACATTCTTAATTCTTGAAGCTACTTTAAAAGGTTGGGGCAATTATGACTTAACGGTACGCAAACCAATACCTATTCAAGTACCAAGCATTAAGAAGACTGATTCAGAAGGTAATGAAGAAACTTATAAATTATCTTATGTAGATTGTGCGGACGAAATAATTTATAGTACAGCAGGTTATCCAAGTTATTACAAAGAAGCTTGGAAACTTCATCTTAAAGATGACGAAAATAATAATATGTCGATGGATGAAGTTGCGAGCACAACTTGGTCAACATTCCACACTGATGAATATAGTGGTACATTTAGTGATAAGTATATTTTAAAACCTCTTGGCGTTTATGTAAAGAATGCTTTGTAGTATGGTGCGCAAGTTAAATTAAGCGATGGAACTGTTTTATGGACACAACCAATTTATCAATGTTCTAATAATTACCCATCATCTACTTTAAACCAGTGGGATGGCAAATCATTGACTATGAATGAAAAGAATGGTTCAATACTTGCTACTGCTATTTCTGCTGGTAAGAAAAATAGTGATGATAATACTTTTTCTGGGGTAATGCTTGGAGACTGGAAAACTATTGGTGGTACTTCTACAGATATTAGTATACAGACTGGTGTATATGGATTTGATCATGGTTTAATGAGTTATGCTTTTAAAGAAGATGGTACTGCTTTTATTGGTAAAAGCGGTATGGGTCGAATTATGTTTGACGGAACAAGTTCTACTATTTAGTCTGAATAGTATCGTTTAGGTGAAGGCGGAATGCTTATTAACCTTAAAGATGGTATTATTAAGATGAGTGAAGATGGAACAGATAAAAGTAATCGAGTTACTATAGATGTTACTGCACCAACTTATCCACTTATGATTGGTACTGGTAATGAAGAAAAATTTAAAGTACAATGGGATGGTTCGATAGAAGCTACCAATGGGACATTTAGCGGTACAATTACAGGAACAGAAATATACGGTGGTTGTATTTATATACCAAATAAAACAAATCCTGTTTTTTCAGTAGATACTACAGGAAAAGTTACAGCAACATCTGGGGAAATAGGTGGATTTAAAATTACTTCATCGACTTTATATTCTACTAAATGGATAAAAGGAACTAAAAAAAATGGACAAGTTACAATAGAAACCCTTAATTCTACTGGTACTATAGAAAATTGTGGCATATATATGAATAGTTCTGGAGAATTTTCTTTAGGTAATAAATTTCAGTTTAAAAATGGTTTTTTATATATAGCTTCTAACATTTATCGTTATGATGCTACAGGAGGTACATCAGGAGCATATTATTTAATCGGTGTTAATGATTACAATCGATTACAAATAGGTAGTTCTGCTGGCACTTATGAAGGTATGAGTATATATGGAGGAGATGGATCTATATATTTAATTCCAGATGGGGGAAATAAAGTAGAAGATGCAATTTTAAGAATAGGAAGTAATATTCATGATGGCGATGATGATATAAATAGTTCTTATAAAATTAAATGTTATGCTACTGCTGAACAGCAAAAAGGTTTTTATGCTCGTTTTGCATAAAAAAGAGACAAAGGAGAAAAAGAGAAAATGGAATATACAAACGAAGAATTGTACTTAATTTTACAAAATTTAAATACAGAAATCTTATCTAATCAAGAATTAATTTTTCCTGCTTAGTTAAGTTTTTATATACAAAAAAATAAAAATCTTTTACTTCCTTTAGTTGAAGAAATTGAAAACACTCGTATTCAAATTGTTTCTTCTCATGGAGATTATATTGAAGACGCAAATCAATATAAAATTCATGACGATGAAATGGAAATTGTTACTAAAGAATTAAAAGATTTATTTGCAATTACGCAAATAGTTGATTTTTATAAATGCGGCATTGATTTATTAAAAGATGTAAAATTAACAATGCCGCAAACTAATGCTTTAATGTTTATGATAGAGGAGTGAATGGAGTATGAAGAAAGCTGAACAAGATTATATTAAATAGATTCAAGCTGCTTTAATGGAAATTTCTACTAAAGGACAAGATACTCTTGTAATGAGTGAATGTCTTCGTGCTTTAAGCACATTGGCCACAATGCCAGTAGACGATGCTGAAGAAATAGCTTCAATTGAAAAGGAGGAGTAAAAATGTTATATCCTCCGTATATTGAAGGAACTATACCATCATTTTACGGGAACAGTTTAACTGTTCCCTTTTCTATGAATAAATCAGTTGGCACAGGTGAAGTATCAGGATTTTCTTTAAAACTGAAAACTATTTAGAATACTAAATATTTATTCACCGCAAAAACTACTAGAATGGATTTAAATGCTGAATATAATGCAACTTTTGATATTTTTAGTTACGCAAGTAAATTAAAAGTAGGTTAGCATTATAAAGTCCAAATTGCTTATATAGATCAAAATGGTGTAGTTGGTTATTATTCTACTGTTGGTATTATAAAATATACCTCTAAACCGAAAGTAAGTATACAAGGATTAAAAGCAGGACGTTTAAATACTGCAAGTTATAATTATATTGGGATTTACGATTCTAGTGTAGATACTAGTGAAAAAGAATATAAATATAAATTTATCTTTTCTGATAATGACGGAAAAGTAATTAAAGAAACTGATTGGGAAATTCATAATAATTCTAATGATGAAAAGAGTTATTTAACTCATGATGAATTTTTAATGTCATTAGAATTAGAAAAAAATGCAGTTTATTATATAAAATATAAAGTTATTACAAATAATAACTTAGAACTATCTAGCCCTAATTATCGAGTAAGTGATTAGTTATCTATTGACCCTGATACTGTTATTGCGCTAAATGCGGAAATGAAGCAAGATAATGGATATGTATTGCTAACAATGGAAGGGGAATACGATAACAAAGGAAATGAAATTTCATTAGATGGCGCATTTTTAATTTCCAGAGCTTGTGAAGATACCGAATATAAAGAATGGGATGAAATTCTTAGATTTAAAACTAAAGGTACTTTACCTTCTAACTGGTCTTACAAAGATTTCACAGTTGAGCAAGGTAAAGAATATATTTATGCTTTTTAGCAATATAATGATTTTGATATTTATTCTGAAAGAATTAATTCAAATATTGTATTTGCGGATTTTGAAGATATGTTTTTATATGATGGAACTAAACAATTAAAAATTTCTTACAATCCGCAAGTATCTAGTTTTAAAACAGATATTTTAGAAACTAAAACAGACACCATTGGAAGCAAATATCCATTCTTCTTTAGGAATGGCTCTGTTGAATACAAAGAGTTTAGTTTAAATGGCTTGATTTCTTATTTATCAGATGAAGAGCATTTGTTTATTACAGATGCCGAAATGGGGTTAAGTCCTAAAGTAGAAAATATGACTCGTAATACTACGGTATTAGATGGTTTTACTCCTGATGATTAGTATTACTATAAGAAAGGGTTAGAAGGCGTTAATGTTTATAATTTAAAACAAAGTTATGCTGACGATAAAGAAAATAGGCAAATACTTGATTCTACTCGTTATCGCACTACGCAGTTAACGAGTTTTAACATGTCAGCTGAGCGCACGTTTAAATTAAAAGTATTAGAATGGCTTAATAATAGTGAACCTAAACTTTTCCGTTCTCCTGGTGAAGGAAACTATATTGTGCGATTAATGAATGTTTCATTGTCGCCTGAAGATACTTTAAGCAGAATGCTGCACAGCTTTTCTTGTACTGCTTATGAAATAGATGAATATAGCTATGAAAATTTGAATACTTATGGTTTTATTTCATCTGATTCTCCAGAAAGTAAACAATTAAAGTTTAAAACTTTGATGCTTAAAGATTATTTAGATAAAGAATTAATAGACAATGATTATGCGGTTACTATTCGCTTTGAGAATATGACGCCAGGTGATAAAATTATTTTAAATACAGATACTCCAGATGAAGGAGAGGCAGGGACCTCAATAGTTATTGGTGCAACGGGTAATTATTTAATTGACACGGGTACTAAGATTTTTAAGGCACGGTTAGACGCAGAGACTGCCTCACGGTATACAAAGCAATCATTAAATTCTCCAATGGTTACTTATAGCTATTATGATTCAACAACAAGTAAGTTTAATGAAATTACTTCGATGACATTTGAATCCGTGCCGGCTAGGTAGTTTATAGGAGAAGATTTAGACGTAATATCTAAATTAAATAATATTAAGACTACTTTAATTACTTTTTATTATTTACATTTTATGAAAAGAGATACTTTAGATTTAGAATTGCCAGACGGGCAAGAGCCTACTTATCAAAATTTAAAAGCTGTGGTAGATGAAAATAAAGTTTCTGATTTCTTTTTATATAAATTTGTTGTTCCTGCATTTGAAGATAATGTTAAAAAATATGAAAAAACTAAGGTTAAAAATGCTCTTGAGCTTCAATATTATAGATTAAGGTATTATGTAAAAGATGCTGAAGGCAATTTTGTGCGGGCCGCAGGTGATTATGATTCTAATACTACTTATTATACTTTAAATGAAAATAATATTCTTTATTTTGATCCTCGTATAAATAAAATTTTAATTTCTGAAGAAAATTATAATTATTTAAAACAATATTTAAGTGCAGAAATATTAAAAAAATACTATGATTTATATGAAACTACTTTTAGAGTTGATAATAATTCTGTCGATTTAAAAGACACAGGAGAATTCTCAATTGCTGAACCAAGCAATTTTGATACAATTGAAATTGGTTCAGGAGTAGTACTTGAGGCAGGGTATAGTCAACGAATTATTAATTATTCAATTGAAACTGAAAATGATAATGCCGCAAGTTTAAAAGCAGAATTAGATGAAATTTTAGAAGATATAGCAGAGTAGTTTGGGCAAGATGAAAACGCCGAATTGGAAAAATTATATAAAAATTATACTGAAAAGTATAATAAATATATAGAATTAATAACAAGATTAAAGAAAGAGGAGGAATAATATGTCAAAAAATTATTTATTAGATACTGATTTTTTGAAACAGCTCGATGAATCGCGCAATCGAACTATTTATGCAAAAATTATTTCTCTAACTTTTGATGAAGATCCAATAGAAACAATAGAAGGTAAAATTACAGGAGGAACTCTCAGCATTGATGGTTCCTCCGCAGTGCGCCGCACTTGTTCTTCTTTAGCAATGGTTGCGCAAGATGTTAATATTACAGATTATTATTGGGGTTTAAATACTAAGTTTAAATTAGAAATAGGCTTAAAAACTGAAAAAACTAATGATGAAATAATCTGGTTCCCGCAAGGTACATTTTTAATTACCGCATTTTCTACTTCTTATTCTACTTCTGGTTTTAATATTAACATTTCGGGATAGGATAAAATGTGTTTATTAAATGGCACTGTGGGTGGTGTATTAAGTGCGCCTACTGATTTTGCTAATATTGAAGAAAATAGTGAAAAATATCAAGTAATTACTTTTGAAGATAAAACTAATTACGAAGCTAATAAATATTATATTAAGAATAATGATTCATATGAAATTAGTATGAAAGAGTATGATTCTAATATTACTTATTATGATAGAGTAATAGAAACAGATTTAACTCCTATTACGATTAAAACAATTATTCGTGAAGCTGTTCATACTTATGCGAATGAGCCTTATTATAATATTATAATAAAAGATTTAGATGATACTGGATTAGAGCTATTAGAGTATCGGGCTGATACTCCAATGTATTTCTTATTTGAGTATAATGATACAGATACTTTTAAAAATATTACTTTAAATGGCGATTATCTATGTATTTTACCAGATGGGAGTAAGAAAGCTCTTAAGGATTTGCCGCAGAATTATATTTATAGTTTAGTTGATGGATTTGATTCTAATCGTAATTGGATAAGATTATCGGCGGATAATGAAACTAAATATTGCGTAGCAAAATGCGAATTTGGGCAAACTGCGGGATATAGATTAACAGATTTGACTTATGCCGGTGGAGAGCTCGAAGGGCAAGTCGGTGATAATATCTCAAGTGCGGTTTTAGATAAAATCGTTAATATGCTTGGCGATTATTAGTATTATTACAATGTAGATGGGCAGTTTGTGTTTGAACGAAAGGGCACATATCTTAATACCTCTTGGGATAGTTTAATTGATACTGAAGATGATGTTTACGCGGAAAATGCTGCTTATACTTCTAAAGTGGTATATAGTTTTGAAGGTAATAATTTAATTTCTTCAATTAATCATAACCCGCAATTAACTAATCTCCGCAATGATTTTTCCGTTTTTGGTGAAAAAGATATTGGTAATGATAAAACAATAGCTATTCATGCTCGTATTGCAATAGATGATAAACCAGAATGGTATGTAAAATACGCAGAAGATGTAGTTTATCAAGCTAAAGATACAACTTTGCCATCTAGTCTACAAACTAAAACTGTGAAAGTTTTAGACTGGCGTGAATTGATTTATCAAATGGCACTTGATTATTATAAATATAACCAAGAAGATGAGTTCTTAGTTACTTTGTCTGAAAGAAATACTATTATTACTGATGAAGGTGAAAAATATTGTTCTTGTCCTGAAGGTAAAACAGGGTATGAGTAGTATTATATAGACATGGAGGCTTTCTGGAGAGATTTATATAATCCAGAACCAAATATAACTTATACTTATAAAGGTGGTAAATATACCACTGAAGAAGTTCCATTAGAAGATTCTAATGTTACTGGAGCTTATGAAAAGAAAGTAGTATGGTCAGAACCAGTAAAGGATTGGTCATCTATGGTTTGTGATTATTTCTTGCCGGCAGCCGCAAGAGAAGATAAAGAATAGCCTGATAAGTATTTTACTTCTGATTCTTCTTTATACTATTGGAATTAGAATGTAGTTTATAGTCCCGAATCTCTTATCTTTTGGATTGATTTTTTAGATACAGATGGAGAATTAGGTAAATATTCTGTTAAGGCAATTGGTGATAGGCCAAAAGCAGTTAATGATACTGATGTAAATTCTATTTATTATAGAGCTACTCCAGATGTTGTATTTTTTGATAGTCTGGAGGACTATAATAAATATAGTGAAGAATATGAAACTGGATATACTTACGTAATTTTACCAAATAAAGTTTCAAATATGTTTGTATTAAGCGCGCAAGGTAAAAGCGCAAAAGATGTTATTGATTCATATTTGTATGAATATACTTATGGAGCGGAAAGTATTAGTCTTTCTACAATTCCAATTTATTATTTAGAACCAAATAACAGGATACAGGTATATGATGAAGATAGTAAAATTAATGGAGATTATTTAGTTACAAGAATGTCTATACCTCTTACCTATAGTGGTATGATGAGTATAGAAGCTTCAAAAGCACCACAAAGAATAATTTAACGGAGGTAAACAATGGCAAAAATTGTAAAACAATTTAGATTTTATGGTCAAGAGTCTCCATTGAATACTAGTAGCAATTCTTCTAGTGATTTTGTTACTGGTAGGGTGTTTTTTAGAGATAGCAATATTAATGGTTCTATTATTTAGCTGGGCATTCAAACATTACCTGGCACTAAATTTTATATAAATGATAGCGCCGATGCAATTGTCGTAGGCTCTACGGGCATTTATGAATTAGATGTTCAAGGGTTGTCAGATATTACTTCATTGAATTTTGATAGTACATCAATGAAAGTTATATCAGATACTAATGGAGCTTATTTAATTGTAGATGCTATTTATGAGACAGAGGAGGAATAAGTAAATGGGTTTTTATGGTAATGTAAAAGATATTGAAAAAAACAGTTCCTTTGTTTTTGATAAAATATACCCAAATAGACAGACAATGGATTATGCGGCTAAAACAGATAATGTTTATATAGGACGTTATGTTTTAGTTGAATACGATGAAACTGTATCTAATTTAGACTATAAAAAAGCTTCTTTAAATGATGATATAAAAGCTATTGGCGGATAGTATTATATATTGTATGATTCTACAGATTATAAAAATGAAATTAAATTTGAACAAGAAGAAATTATAAGTGACAGTGATACAAATGCAATTTTAGATATTACTTATAATAGTTTAGTATATACACAAAAAGAAGGTAAAAATATTTACTATTAGTGCGTAGGCTATGTAGTTGTTACTAAAACTCAAGAAGAAACAGATGATAAAGAAGCTAAGTATTCTGCAGTAATCTATTTAAGCGATGGTAGTGCTCAAGAAATTTCAGATGCTAGTCGTTTAGTTGCTGAGATGGGGTTAATAGATGAAATTAAATATGCAGTATTTCAACCAATTACATCTACAACTGATGGAATAGTATCTTATTCAAATTATTCATTAAATTATAATATAGATGTTGCATACGCAAAAAGCAATGGCTTTGAGTTAACAGGTCATGGCTGGGATTCAACAGTTTGGCAAAAGACAACTGTGAACGGTGCTCCAAAATATGTAATGGTTGCCGAATTAAATACAGTTGTTCCTACTTTTGGCTTAACAATTGATGCGCCAACTCAAACACCTCTTACTCCGCATTTTGATAGTGCAAGTACTGATGTATATTATGAATTACATTGGCAGCCGCAGTGGGGGCTAAGGGTAAAATTAGCTGATGCGACGTATTCTTCTAAGCGAAAAAAAGTTCCATCAGATGCATCAACTACTTGGATTCGTCAAATTTATGATAATACAAGTAAAATAACTAAAAATTATTATTTAACTGAAAATAATGGTTGGAGAGAATTTAACTTTTTAGATGACATCGAAGCGAATGGCGATGGTAAGCTGCCGGCCGCCATTTATTATAATAAAGCAGGTTTTAATGCTTCAAATCGTTATCATTCAAATTTAAAAGATAGTTTTACTATTGAACCTACTGGTTATAGCTAGTCTATAAATGATGATGGTAAATGGGAAAATACTTAGTACAATAATCATTTAAAAGGTCGAAAAGAGAGTGCGGTTGATACTCAGGAAATTTCAATGATATTACCTAGTATAGGTAATGCTATTAGTGATATGTGGGATATTGTTTATGGTACAGGTACAGGAAATACCGCTAATCAAGAGAATACAAGTTCTCCTCGTTTGACTAGTATCTCTTGGGAACAAGCTCCAATAATCGGAGATGGTAATCGTTTACAGTTAGTTAAAACGGATAATAATAAAACTTATTCTTATAGTAAAACTGATGTTGAAACTTTAGCAGGCTCAATTAATTCAGTACATGATTTAATGGGTATGATTATTCAAGATCCAGAAATCGAGGATGCAAATTTAGATACTTTTGCTGAGAATAAAGCTGAGTCTGATTCAATCTATTATATTAAAGAAAAAGATAATGAAAAAACAGGCAAGTTTTATCGTAGAGCTGGAGAAGATAAATACAAACAATTAAATGATTTTAAGACTGGAGCAGAGAAGTATCAATAGGTCGGCACGAATTTTACTTATACTCCTAATACTTATTATAAAGTAAAAGATGGGGAATATGTTTTAGCTACAGAAAGTGCGGTAGAAACTGGAGTTACATATTATACATTTGTTGAAGCAGAATCGGATGGGTATATTTATGAGCTAGTAAGTTTAAATGCTAATACTTATAAAGATGGTACTTATTATATAAAAGGTACTGATGATAAGTTTACAGAAGCTACAGGCGATTTTGATAAAGAAGCTGAATATTATAAAAAGTTAGTAAACAGTAAAATGACTAAAATTACTTTTGCTGATACTAATGCTGCAATGACAGATGAAGAAAAAGGCCCTTATTATACTAAAACTGCTAATGAAGATTATAATAAAACAACGGTTTATTCTAAAGGAAGCACTTATTATAAAGTAACACCAACTGATGAAGGGGAGAAAAAATTTGAAGCAGAAATAATCTATTACCCTAACACATATTATTATAAAAATGGAGAGGATTATTTACTTGATATTAATAGTGAGCCT
The DNA here is from genome assembly GCA_964398075.1 of uncultured Bacteroides sp. GTDB lineage: Bacteria > Bacteroidota > Bacteroidia > Bacteroidales > Paludibacteraceae > Colicola. The sequence continues at coordinate 20,928 of CAYNMA010000031.1, forward strand.
TCAGCAGATGATGAATATTCAATAGCTAAAGATGCAGAAAACGAAAATAAAGAAATAAAACAAGCTTGTGATGTAAATAAAATTTACAGAATAGGTAAATATTATAGTAAAAATGTTACTACAGATCCAGAGACAAAACAAAGTATAAATTATTATAAGTTAGATTTAGGAAAATGGAAAAAAGATACTATTTATTACAATAAAAATGAAATAAATAATAGTGAATATACAAAAGAACAATTAAAAAACATATTAAAAGAACAAAATTCTAGTGGATCGAAGAATAATCCTTTAATTGTTTATCAAATAAGGACTGAAGTTCCAGTCTATTTAAACGATGATAATACTAATAAATTATATTCTGCATATATTTATGGAGATGCGACTGCGCAGAAAGAAATATAGTTAACTTAGGTTTGGGCTGATGAAAAAGTTTGGTCAAGTGATGGAACAATTTATTATCATGGTTCTAGCGAAGCAGATAAACAAGTTATTGATACCAGTGGTGAAATAAATTATTATTTTGAACCAAAAAATAAATATATATATAGTGGAACAACAGAATCATTTTATTTATTTGCAGGTCAAGGAGATAGTATTGACTTTGATAATAACGGCTAGGCATTTTTCTATGGTAAAAATCCTTCTAGTGCTACTGAAATGACTGTTAACAAATTATATATGTTAACTCAAGTTACTGGTATTATAGATGGTGTTAAACCAACTGCTGATTCAAAAGAAAGCCAAAGTGGTGAAACTATATATTATAAGTTAGTCGATAATAATTATATTAGATGTATAGGAACTGATGGTTTGCCGGATACGACTAGCGGTTCAACGCCAACGGTTTATAAGATAGAATTTGAAAAAGTTAATGAACGACCATTTTATCGATCTGGAATATATTATTATCAAGAAAACAATAATTCTGGTAATTATATAAAAGATAAAGTAGGAAATGTATTTTCTGCTACTAGAACATATTATAATATTACAGCTACAGTAACTACTATAGATTTTGGTGAATAGTATATTTATGAACCTGGGGTTTATTATTATAAAAAGAATAATAGATATTATATTGATAATAATTTAACTTATACTGCAGGCAGGGACTATTATACTGGTGCTAATGATTATTATGTATTTAAAGATGAAGGAAAGGTTTTGGCTGCGGGGGCTAAATGGAATATTGCATTGCCGGTGCGCCATGGTTTGTCAATAGGCGTGCGCGATGGCGTTAAATATTCAATGCAAGAATTAGTAGGCTTTGCCCGCACATTAAATACTATTCATGGTTTAATTCTTTAGATTAATAATTTCTTAGAATATAATAATGAAAATACTAGAAATACTTCTACTGTTCAAGGTGTTGTTAATACTTTAAATGACATAATTGCCAAATTTGAGATATTAGATTATGGTTAGTTCGTAATAACCGATTCTTATGGCAGGATGCACACAGCTCCGGCTGCAGAAGATAAGTGGATCGAAACTTATGTCGATCCAGATGTTGATAATCCTGTGGTGCATGTTCATCATTTATATAATAAAAAGGATAATACAACATCTGAAGAAAATTTAGATACTTTAAAAAAAGATACAATTGAGTTATATGAACCAAAACCGGATGAAATGGGGCATATTACTTATAAGAATACAAGAACAGTTACTTTACCTTATGGTTTTAAAACTTTAGTAGATGATAATAATGATGAGTATGTTGCAAAAAATACTCAATACTCATTTAAAATTTCTTCCAAAGATAAATGGTTAGAAACTAAGATATCAAATGATGGTATTAGTATTGAGCATACTTATAATAAGCAAGATGAATAGACTTCTGAATTAGACTTAAATACAGCGACAGAAAAGAATAAAATTATTACTATCAATCCTATCATTGATGCTACTGGGCATGTAGTTAGTAAAGATACTAAGACAGTTACTTTACCATTTGGTTTTAAAACCATTTCAACTAATGGTACAGGTGATAATAAAACAATTAATAGTAATATAACTCTTAATACTACTAAAATAATTGCAGATAATACCTAGGATACTTTAGCTATTAATTCTGGAGACTAGTGGATTAGAATTAATACAGATGTGACTAACGATACTTTAGTTATAAGTCATGATATTCATACGATTGATACTGAAAAAGTTCAAGATGGTACTGATTTAAATGCTACTGGAGCAGATACAATTACTATTTAGGATATTACTCAAGATAATGCAGGACATTTAACTGCAAATAAAAATCATACTTATACTTTACCTTATGGCTTTAAGACGATTAAATCAGATAATGAAGGATCTTATATAGCAGTAAGTACTCAAGATACTATTAGTATTATTGCATCTGATAAATGGTTAGATACTAATATTTCTGGAAGTATACTTGATATTACTCATAAGTTTACGCCAGGAGAGCTTAAGGAAAGTACTTAGGATTAGCATGCACCAGCAAATAATACTATTAGTGTAGCAATTCACTCATTTGATGAAATGGGGCATAAGAATGCTTCAAATACAGAAACTATTACATTAC
>CAYNMA010000032.1:0-10029 GCA_964398075.1 uncultured Bacteroides sp.
AATATAAAGCATTGACTATTAAAATAGTTGATTTTGAGAGACGGTATACAATACCGTCTCTACTGTACAATACCGCGGACGAGGGCGTCCGCGTCCCCAGCAAGGTCGCTTTCATTGGCTATGATAACTCAATTAATAATCGGCTATTTTGATGCGGTTGCTCTGGGTTAATGGTGGGGGATTGTGAGAATGGGAAATTTTCTCTACCTTTGTGGGCGTTCACGATAAACAAATAAAACGACATGGAAATATCGACTCGGGCGCAGAATATGCCCCAATCGCCAATACGCAAACTTGCTAAATATGCCGATGCGGCAAAGCGCAATGGCATTCATATCTACCATCTTAATATCGGTCAGCCCGATATCAAGACTCCTGCTTGTGCGTTGCAAGCAGTTCATGACTATGAGCAGGATATCCTTGCCTATTCGCCATCGCAAGGGACGAAGTCGCTTCGGACCAAGATGGTGAGTTATTATGCAGAGTATGGTATAGACCTCTCACCAGATGAGATCATCATTACTTCAGGAGGTTCGGAGGCCATCATGTTTGCTTATATGGCTTGTCTCAATCCTGGGGATGAGATTATTGTTACGGACCCGAGTTATGCCAATTATATGGCGTTTGCTATCTCGTGTGGGGCTGTTGTTAAATCGGTTAAGACGCATATCGAGGACGGGTTTAAGTTGCCGCCGGTGGAGGAGTTTGAGAAGCAGATAACGCCTAAGACGCGTGCCATCCTTATCTGCAATCCGAACAACCCGACGGGTTATCTCTATTCGAAGCAGGAGATGCTTCAACTGCGTGACCTCGTGAAGAAATATAATCTCTATCTGTTCTCCGATGAGGTCTATCGTGAGTTTATCTACACCAAAAGACCTTATATATCGGCTTGTCACCTTGAAGGTATTGAGGATAATGTGATTCTTGTAGACTCTGTCAGCAAGCGTTATTCGGAGTGCGGTATTCGTATCGGTGCGCTCATCACGAAGAATAAGGAAGTGCGTCAAGCTGTTATGAAGTTCTGTCAAGCCCGTCTTTCGCCACCACTTATTGGACAGATCATTGCTGAGGCTTCGCTGTCGACACCGAAAGAGTATATGGAAGAGGTGTATGACGAGTATGTGGCACGGCGTAATTTCTTGATAGACCAACTCAATCAGATACCTGGTGTGTTTGCTCCGACGCCAATGGGTGCATTCTATACGATGGTTCAGTTGCCTGTAGACGATACGGATAAGTTCTGCCAGTGGTGTCTTACAGATTTTCAGTACGAAGGTCAGACGGTTATGATGGCGCCAGGAAGTGGTTTCTATACCGATCCGGAAGAGGGGAGGAAGCAGGTTCGGATGGCTTATGTGCTTAAGAAAGATGATCTTGCTAAGGCAATGGTGGTGCTGCGGAAGGCGTTGGAGGCTTATAATGAGGGGAGATAACGGATCGCTGCGCTGAAAGACGGACAACATAAACGGACGCCTGCGGCGTATTGACACGAATGAGTCATAAAAGTCTTGACCAAAAAATATAAAAAACAGAGACAAAACGATTATCCTCAAAGGCGACAACTATATTCTATCCAAATATAGCCAAATATTTAGTTCAAATATTACCAAATATTTCTCCATTAAAGCTCATTAAAGGACCATTATAAAGATGATGGTAGCGGAGTAGAGAGTTTGATTATAGAATGAATATCTTAGCATAGCACACTCCCCAAGTCTCTTAGAGTGAGAACTTGGGGAGGGTGCTATTTATGTGTAAGCTTTCTGTGTTATTGTAGTGTTTGGATGGCTTGTCTGGTGATGTCGTCGTCTCGTTCGAAGAGGGGGAAGAACCCTTCATCGCCGAGGATGTTACGTACGATATAGGCATTAACCAATCGGCGGACCAGTGTCTCGCTTTTCTTGAGTTGTTCGGGAGCTGGTTTGACGCCTTTATCGGAGCAGAACTTGACGAACTCGGGTAGCCAGTTGCTTTGGTTAAGATGTTTCTCGAGTGCTTGCCAGTCTTTGAACTTCGACAATTGCTTGCGATGTGCATCGGTGTATTGGTAAGCGAACTGATAGGTATAGGCGAGGTTCGTGACGATATTGAAATAAGGTGTATAGAGCGAAGTGTCACGACCGATAAAGATATCGGGCATGATGCCACCGCCACCATGAACGACACGACCTTTCTTGGTGAGATAAACGGTGGTGTCGGCAATAGCGATACTATCTTTGCTATAGAACTCGCCATGTTCGAAGCGGTTGTATAGCTCTTTCTCATAATCGTCAGCATCGCCAAGGTCGTAGTGCTTCTGTATGCATCGACCTGAAGGGGTATAATAACGTGCTACAGTGAGTCGCAGCGCCGAACCATCGTCGAAGGCTATTTGTTGTTGCACCAATCCCTTACCGAAGCTGCGTCGGCCAATGATGGTTGCACGGTCGTTATCTTGCATTGCGCCTGCGAATATCTCGCTTGCGGAAGCCGAGAAGTCGTCGATGAGAACGGCTACTGGAACAGATTGGAATCGTCCTAATCCGTTGGCTTTTGCTTCAAAACGGGGGTAGGAGTGACCTTCGGCATAAACGATCATATCGCCCGCTGTGAGGAACTCGTTTGCCATCTTGATAGCTTGTTCCATGTATCCGCCTGAGTTCTCACGAAGGTCGATGATATAACTCGTAGCACCTTTGGAACGAAGGGTTGCGAGGGCGGTAATGAACTCGTCGTAGGTCTTCTCTCCGAACTTATTCACGCGTATGAAGCCGATATTTGGTGCTGCGATGAAGGCTGCATCCACGGAGTGAACGGGTATGTCGCCGCGTGTGATAGTGAAGCGAAGTGGTTCTTTCACACCTGCACGCTTGACGGTGATGGTCACTTTCGTGCCTTTGGGTCCACGGAGAGAGTGCATCACTTTCTCGTTGTTGATGTTTTTCCCGACGAAGGCGGTCTCGTTCACTTCGATTATCTTATCGCCTGCGAGTACGCCGCTCCCTTCGCTTGGTCCGCCTGATATGACAGCGATGATGCTGACGGTATCGTTTTGGATGCTGAACTGCACGCCAATGCCTGAGAAGGAACTACCGAGTTCGGAGTTGACTATCTCGAGGTCTTCTTTAGGAATATAGGCAGAGTGGGGGTCTAATTTCCCGACGAGGTCGACCATGACGGACTCGGTGAGGCTATCGATAGAGATGTCTTCGACATACGAGGTCTTCACATAGTTGAGGAATTGGTCGATTTTGTTGTTGTTGCTTACCTGCTGTGCGTTTCTGCCGAAGGAGAACGCATAGCGTTGTGCGTTGGCTTTGGTGCCAAAGAGGGTGCCCAAGATGAACCCGAGTGCGAGTCCAACGATGGTGAGCGATGAGAAGATGTATTTTTTCATAGATTTACGGGATGTTCTTGACATTGTAGTACTTCGATGCCGGCTTTCTGCATCAGTTCGACGCCGTCCATGATGCGATATTGTTCACCGTAGACGACACGTTTGATGCCTGCTTGGATGATCAGTTTGGCGCATTCCATGCATGGTGAGGCGGTGACATAGAGCGTAGCGCCTTCGGAGGAGTTGTTGGAGCGTGCTACTTTGGTGATGGCATTAGCTTCGGCGTGAAGGACATACGGAAGAGAGGTATTGTTCTCGTCTTCGCATTGGTTAGGGAAGCCTGAAGGTGTTCCGTTGTATCCGTCGGAGATGATCATCTGGTTCTTCACGAGGAGCGCACCTACTTGTCGACGAGTACAGTAGGAGTTCTCAGCCCATATACGCGCCATCTTCATGTAGCGAAGGTCTATTTTTGTCTGTTTATCCATTTATCGTTGTATTAGTTGTGTTGCAAAGTCTTTTATGTTGATGCCATCAAAGGTGCCGGAGGTCATCATGAGTAGTACCTTATTGTTGTAGTCGATATCTTCGAGTGCTTTTTGCATGGCTGCGACATCGGTGAAGACGGTCACGTTGGGTGATGCAAAGGCTTGTTGCACTTCCTCTTTAGTGATAGGTGTGAGATGCTTATGCTCAATCACTTTGGGGTTGAAGTAGACAAAAGCGATATCGGCTTTCTCCATGCAGAGATGGTACTGCGGCAGGAAGTCTGCCATGAGTGAGGAGAAGGTATGCAGTTCCATGCAAGCGACCAATTGTCGGTCGGGGAACTGCTCCCGTACGGCGTTGATGGTTGCACGCAGTTTGCTTGGCGAATGGGCAAAGTCCTTAAAGGCGATGCTGTGGGGCGTCTGTGCTATCTTTTCCAATCGGTTGCTCGCTCCTGTGAAGTCGGAGAGGGTATGATAGAAAGTGTCTTCTGCGATGCCTATCTGTTGGCAAACGAGTGCCGCAGCATGCAGGTTTTGCAGGTTATGTCGCCCAAAAACCTGAAGTGGTATATGCTTGTTGGTGATATATGTGATACCGTTCTCGATGGTATACGGCGGTGTGTCGAACGGTAGACAAGTGAGATCGGCACGTGCCTGCGAAGCAATGGAACAGAGGTTGGGGTCGTCCTTGTAGTATATCAGTTTGCCGTTAGGCTCGATGAGGTTGACAAAGGTGCGGAAGGTGTCGACATAGAGGTCGAAGGTGGGGAATACATTGATATGGTCCCATGCGATACCTGTCAGGATGGCGATATGTGGGTGATAGAGGTGGAACTTACTGCGGCGGTCTAATGGCGAAGAGAGGTACTCGTCGCCTTCGAACACGGCATACTTGGCTGTGTCGGACAACCGCACCATGTTCTCAAAACCTGCAATCTGTGCACCGACCATATAATCGGTCTCGATGCCCAGCTTCTTGAAGGCATAGAGTATCATTGCCGTTGTCGTTGTCTTGCCGTGAGAACCGCCTACTACGATGCGGACCTTGTCTTTCGTCTGCTCGTAGAGATATTCGGGGAAGGAGTATATCTTCAGTCCCAGTTCTCGTGCACGGATCAGTTCGGGGTTGTCTTGTGTGGCATGCATACCGAGGATGACGGCATCGATGTCGGGTGTTATTTTCTCAGGGTGCCAACCAATCTCTTGCGGCAGTAGTCCTTTGGCTTGAAGTCGTGACCGTGCAGGTTCAAATATCTCATCGTCGCTACCGGTGATGATATATCCTTTCTTTGAAGCAACAGCCAATGCCAGATTGTGCATGGCGGCTCCACCTATTGCTATGAAATGTATACGCATAATTCCTTTATTAGAAAGCCCATGTTATACCTGCTACAAAGTTGATGCCATCGGTTTGGTAAGCATAGAGGAAATCGTGCTTGCGATGGAGGTAGTTATTCAGTTGCAGGTAGCATGAGAGCCATTTGTTGATATTATATTGGGCACCAAGGTTGAGGTCAATGGTCGGTTTGAGACTGACACTCTTGTCGCCTACCAAGGCATAACGCCCACCGGCGAAGTAGTTGGAGGAGTAGAGCGAAATCTTGCTATTGATCTTCGCATCGACACGGAAGCTCACTTCCCATGTAGGGCGATAGTAAGCATACTCCAATGACTTCATCTTCCATATATTATAGTGTCCATCGAGGTGGATATTCACAATGTCTTGATAGTGATAGTCGACCTTACCACCTATCTGCCAACGCTGATGGTCGTCGCTCACGAGGGTGAAATAACCATTGTCCCATTTGTAGAACACATCGTATTTGGTGAGTATATAATGTGCGCCGAGGTCGATGAGCAGGTCGGCATGTGGGCGAATCTTGAACCCGAGGAAAGCGTCGACGGGTATGTAGGTACGGTTGCAAGTATCGGTTATCTCCAACTCGGGATGGAGAAGATGATTGTATCCGAAGTTCTCGCGTACGGATGTCACACGATAGTCGCCTACGGCGCCGCCGTATAACGCAAGCCATTTCTTAGCGAGCTGTGCCTCGAAGGTGACGTTAGGCGAAGGAAGGAATACTTTGCCTTTGCCGAATACGAGGTCGAAGTTGACGCCTGCGTGAATATTAAACCGCTTGCCGATGTAGGCATAGTAAGGTTCAACCTTCACGACATGATGGTTCTGCATGACTGTGTCGTTGCCATAACTGCGAGGCGTGTCCCAATCGATGGTGCCGGCAGAATAGAAGCGGTTTTGCACATTGACATTACCTCCGACATGGTGCTCATTGCTATGCCAATCGACCATAGCAACGGTGCGTATCTGATGCTCGGTGGCAGTCTTGCCCATCACAAAGGCTACGTAGCCCGTCTGCACAAGGTATTGCACCTCTTGCTTGGGCAAGGAACGAACGCCTATTCGGGTATCGACCTCCCACATACTCATCTTGTCGTCGGCAGTAAAATCCTTATAATGGTCGATGGAAAGGCTATCTTTGATGCCGTTGTCTGCCTTGTAAGAGAAGTATTTCCCGTAGCGAGTGAAGAACGTATTCTTACCTTGCACATCGAAGAACAGGTTGGTGGACGAGAACAGTTTGTTGAACTCGAGTCCCAACTGCGACTCGGAATAGGTCTTTCTTCCCCACTTGCCAAGGTGGTTGGCGTAGATATCGAGCGAGGTACCTTTCTTATCGCCCACGCGATAGGAGAAGTCGAAGACGGTATTGTTGTGTCCTACGCCTGCACGCAGGAAACCGTTGAGCGGTCGTGGGTGCACGAAGTTGAGCGACGAGTAACCCAATTCGCTGAGGTTATACTCGGTCTGCATCGGACTCGAATACGACGAGTAGACTATCTCCACGGGCTTGAGCGTAGGGGTATAGATGAGGGGTTGGGACTGTATCTTGCCGGCTTGTTGAATGACGGGTTGATACTCACGCTCGACAGTCACCACACGGTCGATTGAATCGTTCTGCGCAAAGGCGTAGGTGCTGCAGAGCAACAATAGTAAACTGATATTTCTAATCTTCTTCATTGTCTTCTACTTTTTCGTTTTCTCGGTCCTCTATTTGTGTTAGACGCTGTTTGATAGTGTCTTGTATGTCATCTTGTACGCGGTAGTTGCTTTGCAGACTGAGCAGATACTGCTTGGCTTGGAAGTCCTCGCCCCGCTTAACATAGATATCCGACAGCAGGATAAACCCTTTGGCGAGCCAATACTGGTGCTGCGTGTTCATGTTAGCAAACGCCATTATCTCGGCTTCCGCCTTGTCGAGGTCGTCTTGCAAGAACGATGCCTCTGCCACGAGATACTTCGACTCGGCACCTTGCACGGTGCGAACCTCTGCAGCCACAGGTGTCAGGTCGTCGATGGCTTTCTGGTATAGACCTTTCGCAAAATAGGCTTTACCTCGATTGTAGTGTGCCTCTTTCTGCAGGTCTGCCGACGACGACACATCGTCTAAGATTCGAGTAGCGATAGCGATAGTGTTGTCGTGGTCTTGTAGATTGTAACTGCAGCGCAAGATACCCAACCGTGCAGTGTTCTCTTTCTCGATACTGCCTGCCACTTCTTGCAACTTCGAGAAGTAGGTCAGCGCCTCGGTATAGTTGGCTTGGTCGTAATCAATCTCCGCTACTCGCATGCAAGCCTCTTCCATGTAGGGGTTACCGGTGATGTTCGTGAGTGCCTTATAGGCATCCTTAGCGTCGTCCTTGTTGCCTAACTTGTAATGACTGTCGGCAAGATAATACTGTGCAATCATGCAATAGCGTCCACCGTCGCAGTACTGCGAGATGTACTTCCCGAGTCCGCCGACCGCCTCTTGATAGTTGCCAAGCATATACTGCCTTTCTGCCGCAGCGTAGGTGAGCGAGTCTTCCTGATTGTTGGTGACCATACTAATCTTCCCAAGCGTCTTCGTGTACGCAAGGAACTCGCTGACATTGTTCGTCTCCACGTAGATGGTCTGCAGGCCGTCGAGTGCCGAGTAGACCTCCTCCGAACCTGGGTAGTTCTTTATAACCTGCTTGTACGCAGCGATTGCCTCCGTATGTTTGCCGATGTTGTAGTATATCATCGCCTTTTCAAGAGACGCCTTGCGTGCGAGCGACGAGTGAGGATAAGCCGACAAGAGTCGGTCGTAGTCCTTCAATGCCGCCTCATTGTTCTCCTGTTGCAGTTCCGACCGAGCCATCTCGTAGAGCGCATCGTCGGCATAGTCGGACTTAGGCCACTGCTTCACGAGTTGGTCGAGCAGATGTATCTTGTCGGAATACCGCTTCAGCAGACCCAACGCATAGCCTCGTTGGAACATCGCATAGTCTCTTCCGCTTCCGCCAAGCGACACCACCTTGGCGTAATAGCTCTCCGCCTTCACATAATCGCGTGAGATGAAGTAGCAGTCGCCCAATCGGTTCATAGCATCGGAGTAGGTGACGAGGCTCTTATCGGCACTGCCGGTATAGTCGATGAACGCCTTCTGCGCCTCGGTATACTGCTTCTGCGAGAAGTAAGTATAGCCTATCTGGTAGTTGAGCAGCGCCTTGTTCTTACTCTTTGCCACATTCGTCTGCCGTCCAAAGGCCTGATACTCGCTGAGTGCTTTGTCGTAATCCTTGAGACGATAGTAGCACTCGCCCCGCCAATAGTAACTCTCTGTCTTGTAGATAGAGGTACTCTTGTTGTTGTCTATCACGTCGGTGAAGTACTGCACAGCCTCTTGGGTCTTGCCTTGCAGGAAGAGGTCCGTGCCTATCTGGTAGCGCAGATACTCCTTTGTCTCGCGCATCTTGCGGCTCGGGTCGTTGATACTGTCCAACACTGCCAAGGCGGCTTTGTAGTTCTTCGACGACATGAACGCATCGCACATCAGTTCATATATCTGCGTCCGGTGCTTCGAGTGCGGATATTCACCTAAGAAGTTCGTGAATGCCGTCACGCTCTCGCCCAAGGCCGTCGACGAACGGTACGAGATAAGAGCATAGTTATACATAGCCTCCTCGCGCAGGGTATCGTTCTTTCCCGACAGCACCACCGCATTGTATGCCATCTTCGCCTGCTCGGGGTTGTTCAGCTGCAGGTGCGCATTGCCGAGGTGGTAATTGGTGTTCTCGGTGAGTGGGTCGTCCTCTTGCTTCACTTTCTGCAGATACGCCACGGCGTTCTTGTAGTCACTCCGCTGATAATACGACATACCCAGCAGATAGAGGTCCTCCCGCAAAAGGTCTTTCTGCTGCGCCTTATACGACTGTTCATACTGCTTGAGGTGCGTGATAGTCTCTTGATACTTACCGTCGTGGTAATAAATCTCCCCCAAGATACGATGCACCTCCCCATTGTTCTCGTTCTCTGCATTGTTCTTCAGCAGATATTCAGCCCGAGAATAGACCTCATCGTACTGCCCTTGCGCGTAATATATCTGTATGATGTAGTACGGCACAATGTCCTTATACTGAGCCGTGTGCTCAATGTCGAGGAACTCCGGCAGTGCCTTTCCGTAGTGCTGCATAGTGTATTGGCAGAACGCATAGTAATACGATGCCGACAGCATGTAGGTCCCTTCCTCTTTTCGCACCTTGTCGAAGCAGGTCGATGCCTTCTGATATTCAGCCATCTGCAGGTGCGCATAGCCCTTATGAAAAAGGAACGCCGACTGATGAGCCCGGAACAATCGCTTGCTGTCCACTTGCTCAAAGGCTTTCAATGCTTGCTTATACTTGCGCTTCTCCACTTGTAACACGCCCTGCATGTAGTATGCCTCGGATGCAAAAGTGGAGTAGGGCTGAGCCGCAATGTACTTTTGAACTTGCTGCAACGCATCGTTTTGCCGCAACTCAAACGCATCGGCAACCACATAAAACGACGCATCTGCCGCAAACTTCAACTCGCCGCCCTGCTTCAAGTACTCCGTCAAGTGCTGACGAGAGGCCGCATACCGACCTTGTTGGTAGAGACTTACGCCCTCCGAGTAGACCGCTTCGGCGGATGTGTATATCTCCGTGTGCTGTGCAAACAGACTGCTAACCAAACTGATAGCGACTATCAAACTGCTAATTCTTTTCATAAACCATGCTTTATGCCAAATTGCTAATTGACTGCAAATGTACAACTCTTTTCTATCTTCTGCAAATACAAACTGCTTTTTGTGTTTTTGTTGTGTCTTTACCGCAAAAATATCGCCTCATCCAGCCGCTCATCTCGGGCGTATAACC
>CAYNMA010000032.1:10129-23105 GCA_964398075.1 uncultured Bacteroides sp.
CCTGTTTTCGAATAGGTCGCTTCTATGCTTAACTATTCCTGTATTCCTTAGGCGTCAGCCCAGTATGCGACTTAAAGAATCGATTGAAGAAACCTACATTATCGAACCCGAGCGCAATCGCTATCTCCTTAATCTGCTGATTAGTAATCTTCAACTGCGACTTAGCGTCCATCAGTATAGCATCCGTAATAAGGTCTCCTGCCGTCCGCCCGCTCACCGACTTGATGGTCGAGCACAGGTGCGGCAAGGTCAGGCGCAACTCATCTGCATAACGAGCCACATGATGCCATTCGTGATAATGGTTCAGCACCAACCTGCTGTACATCTGATAGATCTCCTGCTTGCGGTCTTGAGGCTTGATGATAAAACCTTGTTCCTGTTGGTTCTCGGAATAAGCCAACTGAATGATGTTGAATATATGCACCATCTTCGCACTCGATAGCAAGGGCGGATTGCAGTTGGATGCCTCCATCAGCACATCCACCGTATGTTTCAGCACGCTGCCGCACTCGTCCGACACATGAAACAGCGGCTGCTTCTCGTGCATCAGATGCATCGCACTGTGTACACCAAAAGTGTTCTTCGCCAAGAACGACGACGAGAATAAGATATAATACACCAACGCATCATCACTGAACTCATGAATAAGCAGAAAACTGCCGGGTTCGAGCAGCAACACATCGTTGGGCTTAAAACTATACTTCGTGATATTGATTGTGGCTGTTGCCGTTCCCCGCAATACAAGAGCATATACACCACATTTTATCTTGCACGGAAAACGACCATACTCGTTCATAATCTTACCACTCGCATCACCTACCAGATAATCCACCGGACAATCTAGCAACGGAATATTCTGTTCCTTTTCTTGCATAATAGTAGTTGTTTGTTCGTATAACGCCGCAAAGATACGAATAAAAATCAAACCTTGTGCGCAATCTTAACAAAAAGCACTTTTTAGAGAACAAAAGTAACTAATATACACTCCTCAACCATAATAATCGTACACTCCAATCCGCTCTCATCAATACGCACCCAAAAGAGCCTACAAGCAAACTAAATTTACCATCATTAATCGGATGATAATTCAAAAACGCCGTCTTTTTCTCGCAAAATAACATTTTTAATCGGATAAAATACAAAAAATGACGGAAATACTTGCACATATAAAACGGATACTCTACCTTTGCGCGCTGTTAAATGAAAAGTGACTATGAGTAACATTCGATTTGAGGCAATCAAGAACGCATGGAGTCACGAACCCGTGCTGCCTAAGGAACCGACCACGCGTGCCAGTGTCATCTTTGCACAGAATGTCTTCACGCGCGAAAAGATGAAGGAGTATATCGCCAGCAATGTCTTAGAGCAACTCTTCGACCTAATGGATGGCGAGAAAACCCTCAGTCGTGATATCGCCAACAGCGTAGCCATTGGCATGAAGAAGTGGGCAATGGAGCAGGGTGCCACGCACTACACCCATTGGTTTCAACCCCTCACTGGTGGCACCGCCGAGAAGCACGATGCCTTCTTCACTTTCGCTGACGATGGACAACCTATGGAGGAATTCTCCGGTAGTGTCCTCTATCAACAGGAACCCGATGCCAGCAGTTTCCCCAGTGGGGGCATACGCAACACCTTCGAAGCCAGAGGGTACTCCGCTTGGGACCCTTCCTCGCCTGCATTCGTGATTGGCGACCGTCTCTGCATACCGACTATCTTTGTTGCCTACACCGGCGAGGCTCTCGACTACAAGACACCGCTACTCCGTTCCATCACGGCTGTCAACAAAGCCGCTGTGGCTGTGGCTAACTACTTCGACCGTAATGTCAAGCGTGTGTATAGTTACCTCGGATGGGAGCAAGAGTACTTCCTTATCGACGAAGCCCTCTTTGCTGCACGACCCGACCTGGTCATGACCGGCCGTACTCTCATGGGGCATTCTGCCAGCAAGAGTCAGCAACTTGATGACCACTATTTTGGTATCATCCCCAAACGGGTGCTCAACTTCATGATGGACCTCGAAAACGAGTCACTCAAACTCGGTATCCCCGTTAAGACTCGCCACAACGAGGTAGCCCCTAACCAGTTCGAACTCGCTCCTATATATGAGGAAGCCAACCTCAGTTCCGACCATAACCAACTCGTCATGTCTCTTATGGAGCAAGTGGCAAGACGCCATCACTTCCGTGTCCTCCTGCACGAGAAGCCTTTCAACGGCGTCAATGGCTCGGGCAAGCACTGTAACTGGTCGCTCGGTACGAACACCGGCGTCAACCTTTTGGCTCCTGGCAAGAACCAATACCAGAACCTGCAGTTCGTTACCTTCCTTGTTAATGTGCTCATGGCTGTGCAACGCCACAATGGACTGCTGAAAGCATCCATCGCCTCTGCCACCAACGCCCATCGTCTGGGCGCTAACGAAGCACCTCCTGCCATCATATCCGTCTTCTTGGGTACGCAGATTACCGAGGCGCTCGACCAGATTGAGCATGCCGATATCGATAAAGGTATCATCATCAACGCCAAGAAAGAGATGAAACTGGGCGTAGGCAATATCCCTGAGATACTGCTCGATAACACCGACCGTAACCGTACTTCGCCTTTCGCCTTTACTGGTAACCGCTTCGAGTTCCGTGCCGTAGGCTCGTCGGCTAACTGTGGTGCCGCTATGTTAGCCCTCAATGCTGCCGTTGCTGAGCAACTCAACCGCTTCCGCGAGGAGGTCGATGCACTCATCAACCAAGGAGAACCCAAGGAGCGTGCCCTCTTCACTGTCATCAAACACTGCCTTAATGAGTGTCACGCTATCCGTTTCGACGGCAATGGGTATAGCGACGAATGGAAGGCTGAGGCTGAGAAAAGAGGTCTCGACTGCAAGACCAGTGTGCCGCTTATCATTGATAACTACCTGAGCGACTCCTCCATCCGTATGTTCGAATCGACCGGCGTCCTCACCCGTGCTGAACTCCTTTCACGATGCGAAGTGAAGTGGGAGAACTACGCAATGAAACTGCAGATTGAGTCACGCGTATTGGGAGATCTGGTTATCAATCACGTACTCCCTGCGGCAAAACGACATCAGACCATGCTCCTGCAGAATGTACTCAGTGTTAAGCAAGTCTTCCCAGAGGACGAGGTAAGCAAACTCAACGAACAAGACTATATCATCATACGACGCATCGAGAAGGATGCTGCCGCTATCATTGAAGGTGTCGAGAAGATGAACGCTGCCCGCAAACAGGCTAATCATATCGACAACCAGAGAGAACGTGCTATCGCTTTCCACGATGATATCGTCCCACTCATGGATAACATCCGCACCTATGTGGACGACCTGGAGATGGTCGTTGACGATGAACTGTGGCCGCTCCCTAAGTATCGTGAGATGCTCTTCATTCACTAATAATCAACCGAACTGAAAAATACAAACTATATATGTGTGGTATAGTAGGATACATTGGTAAGCGACCGGCTTACCCCATCTTGATAAAAGGTCTACACCGGCTCGAATATCGTGGATACGATAGTGCAGGCGTGGCGCTCATTAACCCACAGGGCAAACTCAATGTCTATAAGACCAAAGGTAAAGTGGCGGAACTCGAGGCTTTCGCACAGGACAAAGATACGCAAGGCACTGTCGGTATTGCCCACACCCGTTGGGCTACCCACGGAGAACCGAACACCGTCAATGCCCATCCCCACTATTCCGAGTCGGAAGAACTGGCTATCATCCATAATGGTATCATAGAGAACTATGCGGTGCTCAAGCGTGGCTTGCAGCAGCATGGTTATACCTTCAAGTCCGACACCGACACCGAAGTGCTGGTGCAACTCATTGAATACCTCAAAAAGACGGATAAGGTCGACCTTAAGACTGCCGTTCAGTTGGCGCTCAATCAGGTCATCGGTGCCTACGCTATTGCGGTGCTCGACCGTTCCAACCCGAATATCATTGTCGCCGCGCGTAAGGGCAGCCCCTTGGTCGTAGGTATCGGTAACGATGAATACTTCCTTGCATCCGATGCCACACCTATTGTGGAGTACACCGACAAGGTTGTCTATATCGATGACGAAGAGGTCGTCAAGATTGAGTTAGGTAAACCCCTCGATATCACCACCATTAAGAATGTGCGCAAGACGCCTGAGATTAAGCGACTCGAGTTCACCCTCTCGCAGTTGGAGAAAGGTGGCTATCCACACTTCATGTTGAAGGAGATATTCGAGCAACCTCGTACACTGACCGACTCCATGCGGGGGCGTATCAATGTAGAGCATAACAACATCGCTCTCTCCGGCTTCATCGACAATAAAGAACGCTTCCTCAAAGCCAAGCGTATCATCATCACTGCCTGTGGAACCTCGTGGCATGCAGGACTCATCGCCATGTATGCCCTGGAGGAGTTTGCTCAGATTCCCGTCGAGGTAGAGTACTCCAGCGAGTTCCGCTACCGCAAACCTGTTATCAATAAGGACGATGTAGTGATTGCCATCTCTCAGTCCGGTGAGACTGCCGACACACTCGCTGCTATCCAACTCGCTAAGGAACATGGAGCCTTCATCTTCTCGATATGTAATGTCGTAGGGGCTTCTATCCCTCGTATTTCCGACAGTGGCTGTTACACCCATGTCGGACCCGAGATAGGTGTCGCTTCCACCAAGGCTTTCACAGCACAAGTGATAGCACTCACCATGCTTGCCCTCTGTATCGGTCGTGAGAAGAAGACTATCAGCGAAGAGCACTATCTCTCTATCGTGCACGAACTGTGCCTTATCCCCGATAAGATTGAGAGCATACTCGAGCAGGATAAACAGATTGCCGACTTTGCCAAGACCTTCACCTATGCCCAGAACTTCATCTATCTGGGTCGTGGCTACAACTATCCCGTCGCCCTCGAAGGCGCTCTGAAACTGAAAGAGATCAGTTACATCCACGCCGAAGGCTACCCTGCTGCCGAGATGAAACATGGACCTATCGCCCTTATCTCGCAGGAGATGCCGGTTGTGGTGATTGCACCCCATTGTGGCAACACCTACGAGAAAGTGGTATCCAACATACAAGAGGTCAAAGCCCGCAAGGGTAAAGTGGTAAGCATCGTAACCGAAGGCGACATACTCGTAAGCAACATCTCCGATTACACCATCACTATCCCTCAGACCGAGGAGTGCCTCACACCGTTGCTCACCGTCATACCGCTGCAACTGCTGGCATACCACATCGCCGTGGTCAAAGGTTGCGATGTCGACCAACCCCGTAACCTCGCCAAGTCGGTCACGGTAGAGTAAGTCATCTCCGATTAAGGTATTCACAGTAGAGACGGTATTCCATACCGTCTCTCAAAATAAAATAGGGTAAGAAAGATACCACGCTTGTAGAGACGATGATTGTGGAGATGACACGCCCTCGTGTCGTTCGGGTCGCAAGACCCGATTGACCATACTCTGCCTGGGGACGCGGGCGCCTCGCCCGCGGTTTTATGGCAATAATACAATTTAAGTCGTCCGTTTATAACTTTTTGATGCGGTTACCCTGATACATGATACATCAATTTGCATATCTCCAGAAATCTCCGTACCTTTGCAGCGCAATTGGTTAAGGGAAAGAGGTGCGATTCCGCTACAGACCCGCTGCTGTGTTTCGCCTAACATTCTCCAACTCTATGCCACTGAGGGATTGTATCCTTACACGGATGCAAGCGTTCCTTGGGAAGGTGCGGAGCGATGTGCGATAAGTCAGAAGACCTGCCAGTTGTGCCGATAGAGAGATAGAAAACATCGGCAGTCGAACACTCCCGAGGACTGGAGTCTATGACGCTCAGAAAACTATCGTCCATATTATGTATCTGCACCCTTGGGTGTGCGTCTGTAGTAGCGCAAACAACTGCAGACTCGGTCACTGTGTCCAGTCGGGAAAAGGCAATACAAGACTCCCTCCTGCGACAGTTAGACCTACAAGAAGTGACCGTCACCGCTCGTTATAAGGACAAAGACATCATCCGTCCGCAGCGTTTGGAGGGTAAGGCACTGGAGCAGATGAACACCCTCTCTGTGGCAGATGCTATCCGCTATTTCTCGGGGGTACAGATAAAAGACTACGGCGGCGTAGGCGGTATCAAGACCGTCAATGTCCGTTCCCTCGGTAGCAGCCATATTGGGGTCTATTACAACGGTATCCAGTTGGGTAACGCACAGAATGGACAAGTCGACTTAGGCAAATACTCCTTGGAGAACATCGACGACATCGCCCTTTATAACGGACAGAAAAGCGACATCTTCCAGAGTGCCCGAGAGTTTGGTTCGGCTGGGAGTATCTATCTCACTTCCCGTAAACCCAAGTTTGAAGACGGAAAACGAGTGCATGTAAGAGCCAGACTCAAAGCAGGCTCGTTCGCCCTCGTCAATCCCTCTTTGCTTTTCGATGCGAAGTTGACCGACCAACTGAGCCTTAGCATGAACGCCGAAGTCGTACACTCCAACGGTAAGTATAAGTTCCGTTATCGACGCGTGACGCCATCGGGCGAGGTAGCGTATGATACCACTGCCGTGCGGCAGAACGGCGATGTCAATGCCGCAAGGGTGGAGGCGGGATTGAACTATTACTACTCCACCACAGGTTATTGGAAACTGCAGGGTTACTATTACAACTCCGAACGAGGCATTCCTGGTGCCATAGTGAATAACGTATGGCGCAGTGGCGAACGCCTATGGGATAGGGATATGTTCGTGCAGTCCACTTGGCAGGACGAGTTCTTCAACCGCTGGTCGGTCAAAGTGAATGCTAAGTACGCCTACGACCATACCCGCTATGTGAACAACGATGCCAAACTGCAGAAGGTCGATAACACCTATAACCAACAAGAGGCATACCTTTCCTGGGCAAACAAAGTGGCTATCTTCAACTGGTGGGATGTCTCGCTCTCCTACGACCTACAGTGGAACGGACTCTCCGAGTATGTGAACGCATCCCGCTTCTCACATTGGTTAGCCGTGGCAACAGCCTTCAATGTATACGATTATCTGCGTGTCCAAGCCAGTGTCTTAGGAACCTTTGTCAACGAAGAAGCCCGAGACCGAGACGAAGCACCCAATAAGTATAAGTTCACCCCAGGCGTATTCTTGTCGTATAAACCCTTCAAGCGTATCGACCTCCGCCTTAATGCGTTCTATAAGCAGGCGTATCGCTACCCGACCTTCAACGACTTATATTATACCGACATGGGCAATGCCTACTTAAAGCCTGAGTTATCGGTGCAGCACGATGTGGGTATCACATACAATTACTTGAAACCCCGTCAGGTGTTCCATCACTTCAACATCGCTGTCGATGTCTATTACAACAAGGTAAAGGACAAGATCATTGCCTATCCAAAAGGACAACAGTTCCGTTGGACAATGATGAACCTGGGTCTGGTGAAGATACACGGTGTTGATGCAACAGCGCAGATGACCCTGCAGTTCCCTTACGACATAGCCCTTACGGCAAAGGTGCAGTATACTTACCAAAAGGCTATTGATGTGACCGACCCGAACGACTCGTATTATGGGCATCAGATACCCTATATACCTTGGCATAGCGGTTCGGCAATAGGCATGCTGACTTGGAAAGGCTATTCGCTGAACTACAGTTTCATCTATGTCGGTGAGCGATATAACCAACAAGAGAACATCGCCTATAACTATACGCAACCGTGGTATACGCACGACCTATCCTTATCCGGTGCGTGGAAGATACGAAAGGTACTGCTGAAAGCCACCTTCGAAGTGAATAACCTATTGGGTCAAGACTATGATGTGATACTCAACTACCCCATGCCGAAGCGCAACTACCGAGCAGGGATAGTGGTGGAGTACTAAGCGATAAGATGAAGCATTTGAAAGACATAGTATTCTTGTTGGCGTTGCTGCTTGTAGGGTGCAGAGACGACGAGGTGATAGTGCCGAGTGAGTACGAGACACTGCCTATAGCGGCGCGCAGTATCGATGCTTTTGCCACCGATGAGCCGATAGGTATGTATGTGTTGAACGAAGGAAACATGGGCAGCAACAAAGCCACTATCGACTATGTCGATTTCGTTAACGGTTGCTATATACGGAACATCTACTCCGAACGCAATCCCAATGTGGTGATGGAGTTAGGCGATGTGGGCAACGATATACAGGTATACGGCTCCAAACTGTATGCCGTCATCAACTGCTCGCACAAGGTAGAGGTGATGGATGCGAAGACCTGTAAACGAATAGGGCAAGTGGATATACCCAACTGCCGTTTCATTCGTTTTCATAAAGGCAAAGCCTTCGTGACCTCGTATGTAGGCGCAGTGGGTATCGACCCCAATGCACAGTTAGGGGCAGTGTTCGAGGTGGATACCGCTACCCTGCAGATAATAAGGCAAGTCACCGTAGGCTATCAACCCGACGAACTGGAGATAATGGACAACTATCTGTATGTGGCTAACTCAGGCGGCTACCGTGCACCCGACTATGATAGTACGGTGTCGGTGGTAGACCTAACCGACCTCAAACAGGTAGAGAAGATACCCGTAGACGTTAACCTACAGCGCATACGGAAAGACCGATACGGCAAACTATGGGTGACATCGAGAGGAAACTACTCCGATAAGCCCTCGCAGTTATGCGTGTTAGAGCATAAAGGAACGAACATCTCGGGTATGGTGGTGACCGAAAGGATGGATAGCGTGGCGTGCTCGGAGATAGTGATTGTGGGTGACTCGCTGTACTATTACAGTGTCGATTGGAATACCAAGACCGAGAGCAACAGTGTGGGGTACGGCATCATCAATGTCCGCACCAAGCAGCAAGTGACAAAGAACCTTATCACCGACGGAACAGAGACCGAGATAAAAGTGCCGTACGGCATTGCCGTAAACCCCTATACACACGACTTCTACATCACCGATGCCAAGAACTATGTGACGAGCGGTATGCTGCATTGCTATGGACAAGACGGCAAACGAAAATGGAGTATGCGCACAGGCGATATACCTGCCCATCTTACTTTTGTGTATAAATGATGAAGAGAGTATATATCTATATGGCTTTATTGCTCTGTTTGGTGGCTTGCCAGCAAGAGATACCAATGGTAGGCTTGGGCGTGGATGATATGTATGTGGTATATCGCATGAAGCCCTTGCTCTTGCATCCTGAGTACACAGGCGAACGGTATGAGTGGCGAGATATGCTCTCCGACTCGTTGCTCTCTACCGACCACGATTATGTGTTCTGCAAGGCAGATACCGGTACCTATTATCTATCGTTGTCGATTATCGATACTACGAATCCCGTACATCAAGATATAACCATAGTCGTTCGGGAGGAAGAGGTGGCGTATAGTCGGTATATCAGTAAGGTATATGAGTACCTCCCTGCACCTGGGCAGTTCGTCAATGTGCTCCCTCAGTATGAGGCGGGAAACACAGCAGCCGATATGGCTCGTAAGGCGCAAGACTGTATATCGGGTACCAACGATGGGCTCATCTCATTGGGTGGCTTTGGTGGGTATGTCACCTTCGGATTCGACCATAGCGTAGTGAATCTATTGGGGCAGTACGACTTTAAGATATTAGGTAACTCGGTGTATGGCACTTCGGCAAAGAAGACCGACCATGGAGTAGGGGGCAGTAGTGAACCAGGGATAGTGGAGGTGTCGTTCGACAAGAACCAGAATGGACTGCCCGATGATGCTTGGTATGAGTTGGCAGGTAGTGCCTATCACAACGCAGAGACGAAGCACCATTATCGCATCACCTATCAGCGGGGAGACACTGTCGTTTGGCAGGACAACACAGGAGGGATGGGCGTGATACGCAAGAACAGTTTCCATACGCAGGATTATTATCCGCAGTGGATAGCGAACGATACCCTCTCGTTTACGGGGACCCTCTTGCCACCGAACGCTTACGACGAGTTGGGCAATGGTAGTTATTTCCTATTGTATAGTTTCGATTGGGGCTATGCCGATAATCACCCTAACGACTCGACCGACTTAGTGTCGTTTGATATCGATTGGGCAGTAGACAGCGAAGGACAAAGCGTCTATCTACCTTGTGTCGATTTTATTCGGGTTTATACGGCAGAGAACCAAGTGTGCGGTTGGTTGGGCGAGACAAGTACAGAGATAAAGCGAGCTGAGGACTTACATATAGAAGAATAGAGTAAATCATTAACTTAATAAATATACAACAATGAAAAAGAAATTACTTTTCATCGGGCTATGTGCCTGTGCCATTATGGCAAACGCCGAGGAGTACACCCTCGATCTATCCACCGCTACGAACATGAGCTTTGCGCCTATTAAGTATGAAACCGAAGGTGCATTGAAAGATGTCATGGACAGTACTTGTAGTGAAGATTGGGCGTACAAGAACATCTATACCAATGGCGCTAAGTTTTCATTCACGCACTTATTGAGTGGAAATAGTTGGGGGGGTATCTATTGGGATGGTTTTACTATCTCAAAGAATGCTTCCGACACATTGAGTCAGTACGGCTGTATGGCTAAAGGTGGTCTAAAGGGAGTGGGTACGCCATTCGCTGTGGGCTACTATTCAACTTATGGAAGTACTAATCCTACTTCTGTTTTATTTGATGGTGGGTACTATCCTAAAGAGATCTATATCTGCCAGAGTGCTTATACCTATAGTTCCATGAGTAAGGGTGATGCTTATGCAAAGAAGTTCACGAGCAAAGACACACTCTCACTTATCATCTCGGCTTACGATGGTGTGTCTGTAACCGATAAGTCGGTTACCTATTACCTCGCTGTAGATAGTGTGTTCAACAAGGCTTGGACAAAGGTTGACCTCTCGTCACTCGGTGAGTGCATGGGACTCTCGTTCTCAATGAACTCAACCGATAAGGGGCAGTATGGTATCAATACCCCAACCTATTTCTGCTTAGACGGTTTGACAGTCTCTACCGAAGAGATAGCACCGACGGCAGTATTCACACCTTCTGCTGCAACCACGGCTACCAAACGCATCGTGGATGGTCGTCTTGTTATTGAGCGTGACGGTTGCTTGTATGATGTAACCGGTGCAAGAATACAATAATTAACAGTTAACAATTAACAGTTAACAGTTAACAGGCAAGATTGGCACAACTCTCAGGGTAACTGCATCTTATAAACGGACGCCGAGGGCGTTGATAATCTATATCTTGGATGCAGTTACCTTGACGGGTTGTGTTGCTATTTGCAGTAATAAGAAATAAGTTGTACCTTTGCAACTGTTTTCTTGGCTCCGTAGCTTAGTTGAATAGAGCGTCAGATTCCGGTTCTGAAGGTCCTGGGTTTGAGTCCCAGCGGGGTCACTAATGTAAACATAAAACCCACTGATTGTCAGTGGGCTTTATGTTATCTCTAGAAAATGAGGCATAGTAAAAGTTCAGTGGAGCCCTTTATACTATCCTTAATTCTGCAAGAGAATTATCTTGCGAAATTAAGGAAAACATATTTCCGTCGGAGGAACGCCTAAAACTGCAGACAAAATATCTAGTCCCTTAATCCTATCCGGCTTAACTAGTGTGCCGGTTAACAACATAAACGCATAAGTCGTCATTGCTTTTTTATCCTTACCCAAGCAACCCTGCCGCAGTATATTTTCAATAGACCGTTTTTGCTCGGAAGACAATCTAGCTAAATCCAAATCGGAATAATTATCAATTGTTTCTCTAAATAGTTTGTAGAACTTATCATTTGAATCCTCTGCCAAAACGCTTTGCAATGTATTTACCCATGAACAAAAATTGGTTTCATTATTGAAAGTATTCAACGTTCCTAATAATATGTATTTAATCATACTATAATGAACATATTGTGCAATCCAATTATCCAATTCTCGATGATTATAATAATAAAGTTCAGGTATTAAGACCGCACTACGGGCATTATAGGTGGAAATTGCACATACAGCGCTTTCAAGTATCATTTTTTCTTCATATTTATGATTTGTTACATAAGCTTCCAGTAAATAGTCGTTAATAAGTGCTAAATTGGTGTCGCACAATATCTTCTCAATGATGTATTCCGTGCACCTGCACACAAATATAGAATCATCCCAACCCAATACCCAATCAAGGTCTTGTTTTTCTTCATTATATGTTATCTTAAATTTTAGAGATAAATATGTATCAATTGTTTTTTCAGGTTGTATGGAAAATTCTGACTGTGTTATTTTTGAAATAATTGTACTATCTTCACCTACAAAATTCAAGAATGAGGATAAAGAGTCGATAGCAATACCACCAGCTATAGCATGAAATGCGAATAGTATTCCTACAATGGTATAGATTATTCTTAGGCGCATAGAATAGGTTTAGAATTTATCTTTGTAAATATAGTTGATTTTTCCATTATCTGAAGTTCCGATGACCTTACCATTTCTAAATGCCTTCCATAGACCCGAGAACTGTTCTGTTTTTGCTGCACTTAGAGTTGTAGCATTACTTTTTGCAACACCAAAAATTCGAGCCATAGTTCCTATCCCAGCCGCTTTCACCTCTTCATTAGGTGCAATAATTGTCGTCTCGGGCAAAAGTTTAGAAATTTGTTCGGCTATAGAATTCTCTCCCTTACCCGTGCTGCAGGCTACAAGGACAATCGTAAGTGAAGATTTATTCTCGGTTGTATTCCACAAGTCACTATTGTCTGATAAATATTTCACAAAATCTTCAGCTCCCATTCCGTCCCCGCTATAGGGGTATAACATATTTGATGCACCATGGGATATAAAGAAAATATGCCTATCCTTATCAATAAAATTATTCCCCGCTTCAAATAATGATTGCTGATAAATATCATTTGACAGAGGATTCATTTTGTTGTGTTTTTCTTTTCCATCAGGATCGATATTATTCACCGGATTCCAACCGCAATACGCATAAGGTGAAATATCGGGGTACTTATCTGCGAGAGGGTCAACGGAGAGCCAAAAAGAGAATGGTGAGGAGTAGAACCGTGCGC